>CAMUQM010000175.1 GCA_947095945.1 uncultured Prevotella sp. | reverse complement strand
CTGAGATTGGTTATTTCTATTCAATGCAGGGTGTGGTTTCAATCTTTATGCCTGCTTTGATGGGTATTGTGGCCGATCGTTGGATTCCAGCTCAGCGTTTGTTAGGTTTCTGTCATTTGCTTGCGGGTCTATTTATGTTTGCTACAGCTGGCTATGGTTTGAGCATTGGTGACCATGCAGAGTTCTCTACCATCTTCACGCTTTATTCACTTTCTGTTGCTTTCTATATGCCAACATTGGCTCTCACAAACTCTGTTGCTTATAGTGCTTTGAGTAATGCAGGTATGGATACGGTGAAGGCATTTCCACCTATCCGCGTGTTCGGTACGATAGGTTTCATCCTTACCATGTGGCTTGTAGACATTTTGGGTTTTCAAAGCAATCAAAATCAATTTATTACCTCTGGTGTAGTAAGTATCATTCTCTTCCTTTATACCTTTACATTACCAAAGTGTCCCGTTAGTAAGGGGACTGAAAAGAAGAGTTTTGTGGATGCTTTTGGCTTACGTGCTTTTGCTCTTTTCAAGGAGAAGAAGATGGCTATCTTCTTTATTTTCTCAATGTTGTTGGGTGTGAGTCTTCAGATAACGAACAGCTTTGCTAACCCTTTCCTCTTTAGCTTTGGTGCTCAACCAGAGTTTGCAAACTCTTTTGGCGTACAGCATGCTAATATCTTGATAAGTCTTTCACAGGTTAGTGAAACCTGTTGTATCCTTCTCATTCCATTCTTTATGCGTCATTATGGTATCAAGAATGTAATGTTGATAGCTATGTTTGCATGGGTATTGCGCTTTGGATTGTTCGGAGTAGGCAACCCAGGCTTCCCCGGTATCTTGATGTTTGTAATTTCAATGATTGTTTATGGCGTAGCCTTCGACTTTTTTAATATATCAGGTTCGCTCTTCGTTGATAATAGTACGGAGCCAGCTCTTCGTTCTTCAGCGCAAGGATTGTTTATGTTGATGACGAATGGTATTGGTGCAACAGTAGGTACATTGGCTGCTCAGGCAATCGTAAATGCTTATACCTATCCTCAGAATGTTGGTTCAGACACATTGACCGTAGGTGATTGGCAGTCTTGTTGGTTTATATTTGCAGGCTATGCTTTTGTTGTAGGAGTATTGTTTGCTGTTATCTTCCGTCCGAGGAGAGCATAATAGTTACCGATTCATACGATATTAATGAGTAAAGTTCAACTTATATATAAAGGTATTTCACAGATTGTAGGAGGACCAGAGTTAGGTCTGCTCGTTCTGTCTGACCTTGCACACACAAGGCTGATAGCTATTGTGTGTGATCATCACATGGAGTATGAACTTGGCTTACGAACAGATGACAAGATAATCACTGAAAAGCTGCTCCCAGAAGTACTTTGTAATGTAAATCCATTGATGACAAGTGAGCATTACGAGATACTTTTTAACTCTATTGTAGATGGACAATATAAAGCACTCTTAGTCAATAAAGACGATTTAAGTCTTACTCCTCTGCGTGCTTCTGATGCAGTGTTATTGGCACAGATAGCAAAGTTGAACATCTTTATGGAAGAGCATCTTTTCAAACGTCAAAGTGTAGACAGCAATACGAGTCAAAACAAAATGGCTTTACCCGTAAATGCTTTGAGCGTTGAGATGTTACGGCATGCCTTACAAAAAGCTATAGAAGACGAGAATTATGAACTTGCTTCTATGCTTAGAGATGAAATGAAGAATAGGTCAAAAGAGTCTTGAATATATATAAAAATCAAGACGCTCAGGAGTTTTATAGGACATTCTTGTCTTAAGAAAACAATGTTATAGCCCCAAAGAATGAAAGAAGCAAGATATTTTTATGTCCCTAATGCTGCTATGGAAACAGCGTTGCCTGCAGAGGAAGCCATTCATGCAACACGTGTACTTAGGTTGAAGGAGGGTGATGAACTATTCCTTATGGATGGTGAAGGCTACTTTTATCGGGCGGAAGTAGCACTGGCAACACCGAAGAAGTGTCTTTATACGATTAAAGAGACATTGAGGCAAAAGCTTGCTTGGCGTGGAAAGATTTATCTTGCTATTGCACCAACAAAGGATATGGGGCGCATTGAATGGATGACTGAAAAGGCTACTGAAATAGGTTTTGATGAGATTACTTTCTTGGATTGTAAATTCTCTGAACGTAAGACTTTGCGTACAGATCGTATAGAGAAGATTGTTATCTCAGCAGTTAAGCAGAGCCGTAAAGGCTGGAAACCAGTGGTAAACTCAATGACACCTTTTCATTCTTTCATAGAGAAGCATTCTAACAATGGACGAAAGTATATTTGCCATTGTTACCAAGAGATACCACGAGCAGACTTCTTTACTGCCATCACACAAGAAGAGTCTTCTCCAACAGGGGAAGATATTACCGTATTGGTAGGACCAGAGGGCGACTTCTCTATCGATGAAGTTCGTTTTGCTTTGGAACATGGTTTTGAGAGTGTTACGTTGGGTAACAGCCGTTTACGCACAGAAACAGCAGGGCTTAGTGCCGTCATGATGTCGCAGCTTGCACGAAGAATGTAAGCTGTTTCTTGTGTGTTTAAGGTTAGAATGGACTGTTGAAAGCTTCAAATAAATATGTTTAATTGCTGTTATCATACTACGTTCCATTGGTGTTAAGCATTCGCACAATGCGTGCTAAGTCTCCGCACAACGTGTGTTAAGCCTTCGCACAAGATGTGTGATGCACTAATACAATAGTGAATGATGGATAGAAACGTTCTTGAAAGAGGTTAGTAGATATGCAATAAGACAAATAACATGTAATAGAACACTGATAAGCAACTTATATGAGAAAAAGTTTATTGGATGCAATAAAATTAAGTTTTTTTGTTGCTCTCTCGTGTATGTATCAAAAAAAATGCTTAATTTTGCAGCATACATTTAAATAACGTTATTATTTATATTAAATTTTTTAGCTAAACTATGCAGAAAAGATTACTTTTCTTGATTACGTTGTTGATTGCAATGACAACTACTGTCATGGCACAGGTTACAACTTCAGGAATCAGTGGTAAGATTGTGTCTCAGGGTGAAGATGTTATTGGTGCTACCATTACAGCAACTCATCAACCTTCTGGAACAGTTTATCGCGCTGTGACGAACATCGATGGTCGTTATACTATTCAGGGTATGCGCGTCGGTGGTCCATACAAGGTGACTGTGGCTTACATTGGTCAGAAGACGAAGACTTTTGACAATGTTACACTCCGTCTTGGTGAGACGGAAGATCTCTCTTGTTCACTTCAAGATGATACCAAGGAACTTCAGGAGGTTGTTGTGAAGGGTAGTGCTGGTGTTAACGCAACCAAGACGGGTGCTGCACAGAGTATCAGCTCGAAGCAGATTGCTGATATGCCAAGTATTACCCATGGTATTGCTGATGTCGCCCGGCTGAATCCACAGCTGACGACCACCAATAGTGGTGCAATGTCTTTTGCTGGTACAAGCAACCGTTATAACTCTTTTATGATTGACGGTGCGGCAAACAATGACGTGTTTGGTCTTGCTGGCGGTGGAACAAATGGAGGTAGTGCCGGAACACAGCCTGTTTCTATGGAGACAATTGAGCAGATTCAGGTGAATGTTGCTCCTTTTGATGTCCGTCAGGGTGGTTTTACGGGTGGTGCCATCAATGCAATTACCAAGAGTGGAACTAACGTGTTCCACGGCAGTGTCTATGGCTTTGGTAATAACCAGGGACTGATAGGCTCTAAGTATCCTCTTGCTGACGGCGGTTACGCTCCCAAGTTCAACAAGCAGAAGGAGTATAATATCGGTGTAACCTTGGGTGGTCCTATTATCAAGGATAAGTTGTTCTTCTTTGCAAACTATGAGAAGACCAACAAAACTTATCCTAATCTTTACACCTTAGGCTCAGAGCATTCTGCCGTTGATGCCGCAAAGGCAAATGACATCTTGGAGAAGATTGCTGATCTCGCTAAGCGTCAGGGTGTGAACTTCCCTACAGCTCTTTCTACTGATGATATTTATACTAAGAGTGATAAGGCTGGTTTGAAACTTGACTGGAATATCAATGAAACCAATAAGGCGTCTGTACGTTGGAGTCTTGTTAATGCTGTTCAGTTGAATAATGCTGGTTCAAGAACCGCTGTTAATGGTAAAAGTTATGCCTTCCCATTTGAGAGTGTTACCAATTCATTCATTGCTGAGTTGCAGAGTCGCCTCTCTCCATCTGTGGCTAATGAGGCTCGTGCCAGCTATGTACGTGTAAGAGATAATCGTGCTATCACAGGTGAGTACCCGAATGTGACAGTCAATAATGTAGGCGGCGGTTCAGTAAACTTAGGTATTGAGCGTTCTTCTATGGCTAACCGTTTGGATCAAGATATCTACACTCTTGAAGATAACTTGACATGGTATAAGGGTAATCACACCTTTAC
>CAMUQM010000174.1 GCA_947095945.1 uncultured Prevotella sp. | reverse complement strand
ACTCCTTTTAAACTTCCACATAGCCAAATTACCTGCTATTACCCTCTTTGTGTTGATGAAGATTTCGCTTTGCAAATTAAAAACAAAGAATTGGGTATCAAACCAGATGTAAAGATACCTATTCCACTTCCAACCGCTCTAAAAGACAATGTTGATACATGGGTGATATGGGTTTCCAAACATATAAAAACAAATTAAAAAGACAAACACTCTTTTTATGACTTAACAAAAGACAGAGTAAGAAAATGAACAACAATGATATGTTCCTTTATTACTCTGTTTTTTTTACCCTTTTATTCTTCCCTTAAACCCAATGAACTATAGTAGCAATTAAAGAATTGTTATACCCAACAAATAGATATTTTACACCCAGCGGTTGGGTACGATAGGACTTATTCGCTGGGTTGTCTGGAGCTTTTTAGTAAAAACTTAAGAGCTTTTTAGTAAAAGCTTAGGAGCTTTTAGTAAAAGCTTAAGAGCTTTTCAGTAAAAGCTTAGGAGCTTTTCAGTAAAAGCTTAGGAGCTTAAAACAAGCAATTAATAAGGTCTTTTCCAACTTTAAAGACAATTTATTGTATTATGGGGTTGGGAAAATCCTTCCTCATTCGTTATAAGGATGAGAACAGATAAAAAACGAATAGATATCTATGTCGAAAGAAGAAACCATTGAGCACCTGTTCCGAATGCACTACGGCACAATGTTCAGGCTGGCAGTGGCAATGCTACACGATTCTGACGAGGCGAAAGATGCCGTGAGTGAGGTATTCGTACGGTTATTCCGTGACAATTTCCACCTGCCTAAGAAAGGAACAGGCGCTTATATACTTGTAAGTGTACGCAACCAGTGCTTAGATATCATCAGACAGAAACAGATGAAAGAGCGTGTCAATAAGCTGTTGACAATAGAAGCAGAGCCTGACTTATCGCCCATACAGCACCAGACTGATTGCTACATGGAATTATTGGCTTTTGCAGACAATAAGCTGACAACACAGACCCGTACAGTCTTCCGTCTACGCTTTGATCAGAGACTATCTTATAAAGCCATTGCAGAACAAACTGGCATCAGTGAAGCTGCCGTATACAAGCACTTAGCACAGGCAATTAAGAAGATGAAAGAACAATTTAATCCTAACCAGAAATGAAGAAAGATAATTACGGACAGATGGAAAGGTTGCTTGACATGATGGAGCATCCTGACCAATATACTGATGAACAGCTTAATGAACTGTTGCGTGATGATGAGTTGAGGCAAACGTATCAACTTATATCAGACACTACCAGTGCATACGAGTACAGACGGACTTCCGATAAACTGACAGATGAAATCATAGAAGAGGAATGGCACAAGGTAATGGAAAAAAAGTCTACTTCCAGACCTATACACCGCTATTACAGACAGATAGCAGCAGTAGTCATTGGTATTCTCACTGTATCGGGAATTGCCATAGCTGCAGTTAGCATTGTCAAAGGTGGTAGAAAACAGTTAGCAACGGATTCAGCTGTTACAGTCACAAACAACATAGCTCATACAAAAACATTAAGGGAAAAAGACTCTACACGCACAACTGCCACATATAGCAAACTGGAAGAAAAGAGAGTAGGAGAGATACTTCCTCCCAAACAGTTTGATAATGTTATGTTACAGGACATTGTTCAAGAAATATCAGATTACTATGGGATAAAAACTGTCTGTCGTAACCCAGAAGCAGGACAGCTACGTTTGCGCTTTCTTTGGAACAGAGACCAAAGTGTAGAACACGCAGTAGAGACACTAAACATGTTTGAAAAAGTACAGCTAACTTTGGCTGACAGTACAATCACCATAGAATAAAACACTATGAGAAAGCATCTCTTTCTTGGTATACTGCTACTGATTGTCTGTGGTGTACAGGCGCAGCATATTACCCGAAACTATAATAAGACATCCCTACCACATGTGCTGACTGATATTGACAATGCCAGCCAAAGGTATACAATCAACTTCATTTATAATGAATTAGAAGACTTTACAGTCACTGTAAACCTACGTAACCGCACCGTTCCCGAAGCAATAAGGGAAGTATTGGGTTTCTATCCCATGCGCATGACCGTCAGTGATAGCCTTATCTTCGTAGAATGTACACAAAAAGTACCTACAAAGGTCATCGGACACATTGTTGATCAGCACAACCAGCCTGTACCGTTTGCCAATGTTGTTTTATTAAACCCATCGGATTCCAGCTTCATCAATGGCGGAGTGACCAATAACGGGGGCGACTTTGTCATACCATGTAGTCAACGGAAGGTCTTACTACGGGTTTCTTTCGTTGGATTTGCTACCTACTATAAGCTGATTAATGTCGGCAATATCGGTACTATCCGTATGAAGACTGAACCATATACACTGAAGTCCGTGACAGTAAAAGGTATGCGCCGGGTTATTAAAAATGATGTTGACCGACTGCAATATCTCGTCAGTAATGACCCTTTCTCCAAGGGGATGAATGGTATAGAAGTGATGGGGCGTGTACCAATGCTAAATGTCAGTTACGAAAGTGTCAGCATCGTAGGTAAGGGCATTACCCATATCATGCTTGATGGACATATCCTTGAAATGACTGCCGATGCTGTCAAGGCAAAGCTCCGCAGCCTGAAGGCGGAAGATATTGAGCGTATAGAGGTAATAACCATTCCACCGGCAAAGTATAAGGCAGAAGCCAATGCGGGATACATCAACATCGTCATGAAGCGTGACCAGTCGAAAGGGTGGAGTGGGAGTATCAGCGAGGAGGTGCAGCGGCAGTACCGTGGGCGGTATTTCCAGGATATAAACCTCAACTATGCCGGCAGGAAACTTGAGCTGTCCACAGGTCTGGGAATGTCTTTGGATAAAGTAATCAACGAGTCTTACTGTGTCTATGACTTCAAAGACGGTCATCAGCGCAGTACAAGAAAGCGGACCATAGCCCCCTGGCCGTCGTATAATGCAGATGCCATCGTGAAATATCATGCCACCCGGCGGTTGGAACTGGGTGTTATGGCATCAGTCTATGCCGACCACACCTCTCCCCGGCACACGTTTGTTTCAATCAACAAGGACACGACATTTACGACAGCTCATGCCCCGGCTGTCTGGAACGACAACGTAAGTACGACACTGTATGCAGAATACAGGCTCGATTCATTAGAGAAGACCGTCAGCCTGAACTATAACATCTTCAACAGCAATGCCCCCACGCAAAGCGAGAACGTGTCGGTAACAAACGGGATGACCGAATCGCTGCGCAATGAAAGCAAGGCAAAATACCAGATAAACGCATTGAAACTTGATTTTTCCCTGCCTTTCAAGCATCTCTATATGGAGACAGGGGCATCTTTCTCTGCCATCCGCAACAAGACAAGTCTGATGCTGGAGAACTTTGCCAACGGACAGTGGAAGTACAATGCGGCCGAAAGCAATGAATTCCTGTACAAAGAGCGAACCCTTGCAGCCTATCTATCGGTAAAGAAACAGCTCACGGAAAAGCTTCAGGTGCAGGCCGGATTACGCTACGAACATACATGGACGGAAAGCAACCAGCTCACACAGGGACAGATCAGCCGCAGTCATTACGGACGCTTCTATCCCACGCTGCACCTGAACTGGCAATTGAAAGGGAATCAGAATCTGGCATTTGCTGCCAACTGGGGGATAGAACGACCCGATTTCAACGACCTCAATCCTTTCCGCATCTATACATCCACCACTGATTACATGACAGGAAACCCTTATCTCGCAGCTGCCTATACCCGCAACATGGAGATAAATTATAGCAATGGGAAAGGACTTTATGCCGTCCTCTACAGCAGTCATGGCAAAGGGGAGACAGGCTGGAGAACCACATTCCTCGCAAACGGAAGTCAGGTAACCGGTCCCTATGACGGCCTGCGCCATGAAAAGACGGGTGTCTATGCCAATTATAACCGCAATGTGCTGGCATGGATGAACCTTAACATAGGAGGAGAAGTATATTACTATGATTCCCATTCCGATTATCAGACAGACGTGCAACAGATAAACGGATGGGGCAGGCGGGCTGAAGGTTCGCTCTCGTTCCTGCTCAACCGGCAGAAGACGCTCATTGCCGAGATCAACTATCGGCACTGGTTCCGGGAATATTTTGCACAGACTCAAAGTGATCCTCATGCTTACCTGCGGATGAGCCTTAAATACAGTTGTTTAGACGACCGTTTAAAAATAAGTTTTACCATTGGCGATCCCTTCCATCAGAATATCAATCGAAATACCATATTCTATCAAGAATATACTAACACGAACCGATTTGATAATCATTCTCGATATATCGGACTTCGTGCTACATGGTCATTTGGTGGCAAACAGGTTCATCGTACCTATCATGACAACCGTGATACAGAATCACAGCGCGCAAAGTAGGAAAGA
>CAMUQM010000173.1 GCA_947095945.1 uncultured Prevotella sp. | reverse complement strand
CTACAGATGTAGAAATCATCTCAGAGGATATCCCAGGCTGGTTGGTAAGCAACGAGGGTAACCTGACGGTTGCTCTTGAGGTTGAACTGACAGAAGACCTACGTCGTGAGGGTATGGCACGTGAGTTGATTAATCGTATTCAGAACCTCCGTAAGGAAACTGGTCTTGAGATTACCGATCGTATCTCTGTTGTTATTGAGCCACACGCAGAGGCTGCTGCAGCAGTTGAGTCTTTCGGTGAACTAATTAAGACACAGGTTCTTGCGAATGACATTGTCCTTGCAGAGAACAATGGAACTAACGTTGAGTTTGACGAATTCAACCTCCATATAGAAATCAAAAAGAACTAAATGAAATAGTTGGGGTGTACGAGTCGTGCATCTATTAAGCCAAAACAATAGTGGACGTGTCAAGTAACACGTCCCTATTCTCAGGCTTTCAACAACCTCAAAAACATTATAGATTACTTTCATAACCTAATTCATTTTTACCTTATGGAAACTAAGAAGCGTTATACCGATGAGGAGCTCGAGGAGTTCCGCTCGATAGTAAATGAAAAGTTGGCGATTGCTAAGTCTGACTACGATGAAACGATGAAGATTCTGATGAACAAGAATACAAACGACGTTAATGACACATCACCAACTTACAAGGCGTTGGAAGAAGGCAGTTCTAATCAGACTAAGGAAGAACTCGTACAGATGGCACAACGTCAGCAGAAGTTTATCCAATCTCTTCAGGCGGCACTTGTCAGAATTAACAATAAGACATACGGCATTGACCGTATCACAGGAGAGCTTATCCCTAAGGAGCGTCTACGTATTGTACCACATGCAACACTAAGCGTAGCTTCCAAGATGGCAAATAAAAATCACTAATGAGTAAACAGAAAAAACAAAGTTTGATAGCAGCCTTGCTAATTATTCTATTGATTGTGATAGACCAGATTATCAAGGTTGTTGTCAAACTTAACATGAATTTAGGTGAATCAATCCATATCTTCGATTGGTTTCAGATACAATTTATCGAGAACAATGGTATGGCATGGGGTATGGAATTAGGAAGCAAACTCTTCCTTAGCATATTCCGTATCGTTGCAATAGGCTTCCTTATTTGGTATATTTCTAATCGTATTAAAAAAGGAGCAAGGATGGGTTATATCATTGTATTGTCAATGATTACAGCGGGTGCAGCAGGTAATATCTTCGACTCCCTCCTTTATGGTCAGATCTTTACAGCTTCTACACCATATTATATAGAAGGTGCCACGCCAGCAACCCTCGTATCATGGGGCGAAGGCTATGCGCCAGTACTGATGGGGAAAGTGGTGGATATGTTCTATTTTCCACTCTTCCACGGCACGTTCCCCGACTGGTTCCCATTCTGGGGTGGTGAGTCATTTGTCTTCTTCTCACCAATATTCAACTTTGCAGACTCTTGCATCTCCGTAGGTGTCATTACAATTATCCTTGCCTTCCGTAAGGACTTCAATGGTTGGGTGCCAACTATGGGCAAGAAGGTCGCTGATAAAAAATGCATTGCTGATAACCAGTAGATAGACAATGAGAAGTAAAAATCTGGTTCGCTCCTTCGCCACTCTTTGTGGCTTACTACTTGCAATCTTCGTTGTAAGCTGTAAACCTTCTATCCCTTCAGAGTATATCCAACCTTCTGAAATGGAGGATATGCTCTACGATTACCACCTTTCCATGGCTATAGCCAATCGTGAAGGCTACACAGATGTCAGACAGAAAGCCTTTAAGTTAGCTGTGATGAAAAAGTATGACGTATCAGAAGAGAAGTTCGATAAGTCCCTTCAATACTATATTCGACATACTGAACAATTACACGACATTTATGTAGAGCTTACTAAACGACTGGAACGTGAGGCGCGGGCGCAAGGTGCTTCAGAGAGTGAGTTGGCCCAGTATGGTGATATTACTTCAAAGGGAGACACCACTGATATTTGGCGTGGCAACCGTACATTAATACTTTCTCCATACGCTCCAGTAGACCGTGAGACATTTGAAATCAAAGCGGACACAGCATTCCACAAGGGTGACCGTCTCCTCTTGAGTTTCAATTCACAGTTTATCATACAAGATGGTATGCGTGATGCAATTATCATGATGGCTGTTACCTATTCAAATGATAGTATTATCACACAATACCAGCATATTACATCCGACTCTCGCAACACCATGACGGTTGATGCTGGGGATTCATTGCGTATCAAGAACATCCGAGGTTACTTCCTGATGCTGAAGGGGCAACAGCCTACAACTACCTTCAAGTTACTTATCCTCAGTGATATCCATCTTGTTCGTATGCATGTTCAAAAGCAGGAGCTTATACAACCTACTGATTCTCTGCAGGAATCTGACCCAATCAGAACGATTGGTGGCGAACCAGTCAATCCTCAAAGAGAACCTAATCAACCAACTGGACCGCCGACAAGAACGCCAGCTGATGCAATGAAGGAACGAGGCATACCTGCCAGACCCGATAAGTTATGATTGACAGAAAAAAGTCGATAAGACGTATCGGAGCCAACATCATAGAAACAGCGACTGAAACGATAGAACAAGGAATAGTTGTCATTGAAGACGGCATTGTTCTCAAAGCCTATCCGTTTACAGAGGAAGAGCCCATGACAGAATGGACTACAGGTACTATCGCCATACGCCCTGACAATGATGGTAAGCCCAGAGCCTACAAAGGCAACCAATTACTGAAATGATCCTGTTCTCTTGCCGTAAAGCAGACAACAGACACAACTATAAAAGAAAAAATCTGATAGCCAATGAGTTTGTTGTTGAATCTTTTATTATCCATACTACCTTTCGGTTCACCAGTTCACGTTCCTGTGCAATTGGCGGGCAACTTTGGAGAGCCACGACCCAACCACTTCCACGGAGGTATTGACATCAAAACCGAACGTGAAGTGAATCTTGGTGTCTATTCTATTGCTGATGGTTATATATCAGGGGCTATCGTTGAAAAATATGGCTATGGCCGTGCGATCTTGGTCACACACCCTAATGGATATACCAGTTGTTATGTCCATCTCAACCGCTTCGCTCCACAGATTGAAGCAGCCGTTCGTAAATGGCAATACCAGCATCAACAATTTGCTTGTGACGTTAAATTCCGACCGGGAGAATTTCCTATCAAGAAGGGACAGTTCATCGGATTGAGTGGTAACACTGGTTCATCACAAGGTCCCCATATCCATTTAGAGATGCACAAGACTACAAATGGTAACCTTTATGATCCACTCAATTTCCTCAAGCATATTGTTAAAGACAAGACTGCACCCGCTGTATACTCCTTTAAGGCATATCCTCAACCGGGAGAAGGAGTATTCCAACACAGTTCAGACTCACGTATCTTCACATTTGATAAGGGATATTTCCAAGCTTGGGGAAAGGTCGGCTTTGGCATGAGAGCAAGTGATCACATGGACGATGTGTATAATAACTTTGGTATCAGATATACGCAGCTCTATTGTGATGGTAAACTTATTTTCTCTTCGGATGTAAACAATATTCCAACGAGTTGTCACAGAATGGTCAACTCATGGGGAGACTATGACCACTTCCTTTCTACGAAGATATGGTTTATGAAGTCTTATATCGAACCCGGTAATACGCTCCCTATCCTACGAGCCGATGCTAACAAGGGTATTATTAACTTCAACCAACAACGCGACTATCACCTCCGTTATGTTATAAGAGATGTCTTTGGCAATCAAACTATAAAGGAGTTCACAGTGAGGGGCGAACCTGAGGCTATTCCAATTGTTCATCGTCCAGACGGGATAAGCCCACTCTATTATAACAAAGACAATCTTTTTGAGGCAGAGGGGATACAACTGAACATTCCAAAAGGTTTACTTGCAAAGAATGGCTGGTTACAGTTGCAGCACAGCAACACGAGCGGTGCACACTCTATGGCTTATAGCTTCTCTAAAACTGTATATCCTCTATTCCACTATGCAGAGATAAGTCTCAAACCAATAGGAATGGTACATAATCCGAAGAAATTGTATGTTGCTATGCGAAACAGCTTAAATGCTGATGCCCCTGCATCCTATTGTGGTGGAACATACGCTAATGGTTGGGTTACAGGACGAATGCGCGAGTTAGCTTGTGCCTACTTCCTTGCCTATGACGAGACTCCACCAGTAATTACACAATTGAATCTCAATCCACGCAGCCTATCATTTAAGATAACTGACGAGGGTAGCGGACTGCAAGACTATAAGGCATATCTTGATGGTCAATTTATTCTTCTGCAGTTTGGTAAGAACAAAGAATTATTCTTCTGTAACCTTGCAGAAACCCCTGTACGTCCTACTGGAAAAGAACGGACATTGAGGATTATCGCAACAGACAACCGATATAATAAGAAAGAATATCTGACTAAAAT
>CAMUQM010000172.1 GCA_947095945.1 uncultured Prevotella sp. | reverse complement strand
AATATAACATCTAAAAAACGCTACGAAAAAGAAAAAAGGGAACTCCTATAAACAATAATCGGATTAGAATCAATATAGACTCTAATCCGATTTCTTTTTATACTCTCTCAATTATTTCCTCATAACAGCATGAGTTGCATAAGATAAGTGTACTCTGATTTATGCCAAACAGTTTACACGACCTATATTATACTCACTGATGACGTTTGTCATATAATGAAACAACTTACGCATAATACTCATATTCTTTACTTTCTCTTTCATAACATTTCCTTTCCTCTATTGAGTTATACAATCTTTTACCTGTGTCCTATTGAGACTGAAGCCCTTTCAGTGGCTACCCTCTTGTTATCCTAATGAGGTGCCGCTTGTGTTGTTTTGTGTTTGCAAAGTTAGTATACTTTCCAAAATCCAACAAAGAAAACTTATAATTTTACTTCATTCTTCTATTATAATTTGACTTGTATCAATAACATTGACACATATCAAATAAGCAATTTGACAAATATCAAGCCATTATTCAAACTGTATCAACATGCTCTAAACGAAGATATTATAATAAAAAAGAGGTAGGAAAGACGAGTATCACATTTTCTTTTCTTATCTTTGCACTATGAACACAAACGAAAATCATAGCTTCCGATTGCCTGCTGAGTGGGAACCACAAAGCGGGGTTATGCTGATTTGGCCACACGAGGATACCGATTGGCATCCTTACCTAAATGAGATTACCGAGGTTTATCTCCAGATGGCAGATGCAATCACGCGACACGAGGCATTACTTATTACAGCACGTGATATAGAAATGGTACGTTCCTTACTGGCAGAAAGACTGACAGAGGAACAGATAAAACGGGTAACACTCTTTGCTTGTAATAACAATGACACATGGGCACGCGACGTTGCACCGATTTCACTCGTATCAAACAAAGAGGCGAAAGGTAGCTTTCAACCACTTCATCTACTCAACTTCTGTTTCAATGGTTGGGGAGAGAAGTTCGAAGCGGAGAAAGATAACAGAATTAACCGACAAGTTTATGAGGCAGGACTCTTCCAAGGAGTATTAGAAAATCACAAGGATTTTGTATTGGAAGGCGGTTCTATAGAAAGCGATGGCGACCGTACACTCTTCACTACAACAGGCTGTCTGATGGCACCGCATCGCAACCAACCCCTCACAAAGGAGGATATCGACAAACGTCTACACTTACTCTTCCCAAATGTAGAGCGGGTTGTATGGTTAGATTATGGTCAGCTGGCAGGTGATGATACCGACGGACATATTGATACTATCGTACGTATCGCACCAAATGACACCTTATTATATATAGGATGTGACGACAAAGAGGATGAGCATTACGAGGACTTCCGTCTCTTAGAGGAACAATTAAAGCAACTTCGTACACTCGACGGTGAACCTTATCGCCTACTTCGTCTGCCTATGCCTGATGCCATCTATGATGATGACGAGCGTCTGCCTGCAACTCATGCTAACTTCCTTATCATCAACGGAGCAGTACTTGTGCCTACCTATAACCAGCCCGAAAAGGATAAAGCAGCATTAGACACAATCCAAGAGGCATTCCCTGATCGTGAAATCATCGCCATAGACAGCCGTACTATCATCAGACAACATGGTTCAATACATTGTCTAACGATGCAGCTGCCACAGATTGGCTAAATCTAACCATCCTGCCCGAACTGATAGTAGCGGTATTGTAACATTAAAACACAGAATAATAAACATAAACAAGGCTAACACCTTTTATTATGAGAGAACTTAAAATAGGTTTCTTACAGCAACATAATGTTGCAGATATAAAAAACAATATAGAGCGTTTGGCTGAGGGTATTACAGACTTAGCACAACATGGTGTGGAACTTGTCATCTTGCAAGAACTGCACAATTCACTTTATTTCTGTCAGACAGAAGACGTAAACAAGTTTGACTTAGCTGAGACCATACCGGGTCCATCTACTGCCTTCTATGGCGAACTGGCACGCGAACTGGGAATTGTCATCGTGACATCGCTCTTTGAAAAGCGCGCTCCGGGACTTTATCATAACACTGCCGTAGTGATAGAGAAAGATGGTAGTATTGCTGGTAAATATCGCAAGATGCACATTCCAGACGACCCAGCTTATTATGAGAAGTTCTACTTCACACCGGGCGACCTTGGCTTCCACCCAATTGACACAAGTGTAGGACGTCTTGGCGTACTCGTCTGCTGGGATCAGTGGTATCCAGAAGCAGCCAGATTGATGGCTTTACAAGGTGCAGATATACTAATCTATCCAACAGCTATCGGCTACGAGAGTAGTGATACAGACGAGGAAAAGCAACGTCAGCGTGAAGCTTGGACGACAGTAATGCGTGGTCATGCCGTTGCTAACGGTCTGCCAGTGATTGCTGTTAATCGTGTCGGTCATGAACCAGATCCAAGCGAGCAAACTCAAGGTATTCAGTTCTGGGGAAGCAGCTTTGCTGCTGGTCCACAGGGCGAACTACTCTATCGCGCTTGTGATGACGATGAGGAAAGTGTTATCCTCAACATTGACCTTGACCATAGCGAGAATGTACGCCGTTGGTGGCCTTTCCTGCGTGACAGAAGAATTGATGAATACGGAGAGATAACAAAGAGGTTTATTGATTAAAACCTCCCCTAACCCCTCCAAAGGAGGGGAAAAGCCCCCACCACTATCCTGAATCAACGGTCACTGTCCGAAGGGATGTAATGGGAGAGGGAATACCTAATGGGATAAAATGCCCTCACTTTATTTATGATTCCTGTCTGATAGAGCTTAAACAACATCTCCTTTCATACGGAATCTGATGGTAAATAAACCTACTTAACAAGATAGTACAACTTAATATGCCATCAGCACCAATGGTGTTTACCATGAGCACCATACGTGCTGGGCATCAACACTTAGCCTGAATATCAATAGAGAATAACATTGCAATACAAAAAGAGCCATATCAAAACTCATCTTCAGAGTTTAATATGGCTCTTTTTAGCTCTATGAATATAATATGTAGGCTTTTTAAATCAAAGGCATTCCAGCCTCTTCGCATTCTTTTCGCATTTCTTCCTGCCAGATACTTGCCTGTATCTCACCGATATGCGCTTTGTGCAACATTATCATACAAAGGCGGCTCTGACCGATACCTCCACCGATACACAACGGAAGTTTGTCAGAGAGCAACTGCTGATGGAAATAAAGCTGTTCGCGCTCTTCTTGCTTTTCAATCTTCAACTGACGGAGCAAGGCAGCCTTATCCACACGAATTCCCATAGATGAAAGCTCAATACTACGCCCTAAGATAGGGTACCAAATAAGAATATCGCCATTCAGACCCGTCTTACCGTCTTCTGCTACTGTTGACCAGTCATCGTAATCGGCAGCACGACCATCGTGTTTCTCACCATTGCTTAATCTGCAACCGATACCCTCGATAAACACAGCACCATACTTCTTACAAATAGTTTCCTCACGCTCTTTGGCTGTCATCGTAGGATACATATCCAAAAGATCCTGCGCATGAATAAAATGAATTGTCTGTGGAAGAAATGGTTCCAACTGAGGGTAAGTCTCACAAGCAAGAAACTCTGTACGGAGAATAGCCGCATAGATACGACGAACAACATTCTCTAAGAAGCTACGTGTTCTGTCGCTTTCAGTGATAACTGCTTCCCAGTCCCACTGGTCAACATAAAGCGAATGAAGGTTATCCAATTCCTCATCGGCACGAATAGCATTCATATCGGTATAAATACCATAACCCGGTTGAATAGCGTAATCTGCCAGTGTCAGGCGCTTCCACTTTGCCAAGGAGTGCACCACCTCAGCTTGCGCCTCTCCTAAATCCTTAATAGGAAAGGAAACAGGGCGTTCAATACCATTCAAGTCATCATTGATACCTAATCCTTTCAGCACAAACAGCGGTGCCGTAACACGACTCAGTCGTAGCTCGGTAGCTAAATTCTGCTGGAAGAATTCCTTTATCAGTTTGATTCCCTGCTCGGTCTGGCGTTTGCCAAGCACTGCTTTATACTCTTCTGGCTTTATCAGTTGGCTCATTATTGTTCCTTTCTATTAATGTATTTATCAGTTGTTTCAATTGCACACAAAGGTATATATTAATTATCAAACAGAGGAACAAACGTCACCTTAAACTAACAAAATAACATATTTTCTCCATGTATTACAACTTTATGATAGCTTATAACTGATGTTCCGACCTGTTACAAAGGATATTACTAAACTCAGAAAACATCACTTTTATATCAGAAACTTTAACAAGAATGTTTACTGTTCGTTTGGAGTTATGCAAACTTTACTGTATCTTTGCACTATCATTAGGCTCCGTAGCTTAGCTGAATAGAGCGTCAGATTCCGGTTCTGAAGGTCTTGGGTTTGAATCCCAACGGAGTCAC
>CAMUQM010000171.1 GCA_947095945.1 uncultured Prevotella sp. | reverse complement strand
GTTGGGTCTCAAAGCGTACCTCATTCTCACGAATCTGACGATACTTCTCCTGTAAGTGGAGGTTTCTCTCTTCCATCACCTCTGGCTTCAATTCCAAAGAAGTAATGATATTAGGATTACGATCAGCTGTACGACCCATCGAAGCCCAAGGACATTCCTTGCGGATTTCCTCCTCAGTGCGACGTGGCTTTTGTGGAGGAAGAACAACCTTCTCCATCATCTGACCAATCACACCATCAGAAAGAATCATTGCTGGGTTACGATACTTGAATGCTAACTCGAAAGCCAAGTCAACGAAGTCAGCCATTTCCTGTACAGAGTTTGGTGCCAATACAATCACATTGTAATCACCATTACCACCTCCACGCGTTGCTTGAAAGTAGTCACTCTGACTTGGCTGGATAGTTCCAAGACCCGGACCACCACGCTGAACGTTAACAAAGACACCGGGAAGTTCCGCACCAGCCAAATAGCTAATACCCTCCTGCATCAAAGCTATACCCGGTGATGAGGAACTTGTCAGCACACGCTTACCAGCGCCAGCACCACCATAAATCATATTGATTGAAGCCACCTCGCTCTCAGCCTGAAGAACAACCATACCCGTTGTTTCCCAAGGCTTCAATGCAGCAAGTGTCTCAATTATCTCACTCTGAGGAGTGATAGGGTAACCGAAATAGCCATCAGCACCGCAGCGGATAGTTGCATGGGCGATAGCCTCGTTACCCTTCATTAGTTTTACATCTTGTTCTGCCATAATTATACCTCCACCTTTTTACGATAGACTGTAATACAGCCATCAGGACAAACCGTTGCACAAGCAGCACAACCAATACAATCATCAGGTCGTGCAGACTCTATATACGGATATCCGTGGATATTTACCTTCTTTTGAGCCAATGCAATAACATCTTTCGGACATGCAACGATACACAACTGGCATCCTTTGCATCGATCTGTGTTTACTACAATGGCACCTTTCATCTTGCTCATAGTTTTTGTATTTTAAGGATTATACGCATCCTTGTTATAGAAGTTAAGAATATTCTCCAGCATTTCTTTTGCTACTACTGCTGGAGAATTAGGGTCCAACTCGATTGCCTCCATATAATTGGCTAAGGCCTCTTGCCAGTCGCCTCTTTGTCGGCATTCATTACCTCGTTGGAAATATTCTTCTGCTGTCATCTATTTATAATATTCTTTCTTGCCTGCTGCAAGTGTATTCTTCATCAGTGAGCAGATGGTCATCGGGCCAACACCACCCGGAACAGGCGTAATGAAAGAGCAAAGAGGAGCAACCTCATCAAATTTCACGTCACCACAGAGCCTGAAGCCACTCTTGCGTGTCTTGTCTTCAACACGTGTCGTACCGACATCAATAACCACTGCACCAGACTTCACCATATCAGCTGTTACAAATTCAGGTCTGCCAATAGCTGCGATGATGATATCTGCCTCCTGACACTCTTTCTTCAGATCCTTTGAACGAGAGTGACATACTGTTACTGTTGAATCACCATATTGCTTTTGCATCATCAGCTGTGCCATAGGCTTACCAACAATATTGCTGCGACCTAAGATAACACACTTCTTACCAGAAGTTTCAATATGATAATGCTGCAATAAGGTAAGAATACCCAATGGCGTAGCAGAGATAAAGCAAGGAAGACCGATAGCCATACGCCCCACATTGATAGGATGGAAGCCATCCACATCCTTGCGATAGTCTACCGCCATGATAATCTTCTGCTCATCAATATGCTTTGGCAAAGGAAGCTGAACAATGAAGCCATCAACGTCTTCATCCTTATTCAGCTTATCCACACAAGCCAAAAGCTCTTCTTCTGTCACATCAGCCTCAAAACGAATGAGCGTAGACTTGAATCCACATTGCTCACAAGCAATTACCTTATTCTTTACATAGGTTTCACTTCCGCCATCATGTCCCACCAAAACGGCAGCCAGATGGGGTTGTTTGCCCCCTTCGGCGACAATAGCCTTCACTTCTTTGGCAATCTCCTGCTTTATCGCAGTTGCAGTTGCCTTTCCGTCTATTAACTGATATTCCATAGTAATGATATTATTTGATGAATATGTGTCTTTTACATCTTCGGCATACCCGGCATGCCCTTCATCTTGCTCATCATACCTGCCATCTTCGAACCCGTAACCATCTTCATCATCTTACGAGTCTGGTCGAATTGCTTAATGAGTCGGTTCACCTCTTGTATATTGGTACCAGAACCCTTAGCAATACGCTGACGACGAGAATTATTAAGCAATTCTGGATTCGTGCGCTCTTTCGGTGTCATACTCTGGATAATAGCCTCAATACCCTTGAAAGCATTATCGTCGATATCAACATCACGGATAGCCTTGCCTACACCAGGAATCATAGAAGCGAGGTCTTTTAAGTTACCCATCTTCTTGATTTGCTGTATCTGATTATAGAAATCGTTGAAATCAAACTGGTTCTTCTGAATCTTCTTCTGCAGACGTTTTGCTTCTTCCTCGTCAAACTGCTCCTGAGCACGCTCAACAAGTGAAACAACGTCACCCATACCCAAGATACGGTCAGCCATACGACCCGGATGGAACACGTCGATAGCCTCCATCTTCTCACCCGTACCAATGAACTTGATAGGCTTTGTAACGACTGTACGAATTGACAATGCCGCACCACCACGCGTATCACCATCAAGCTTTGTGAGAACAACACCATTGAAATCCAAACGGTCGTTGAACTCCTTAGCGGTGTTAACTGCATCCTGACCCGTCATTGAATCAACAACGAACAATGTCTCATTAGGGTGAACATGATTCTTGAGACTCTCTATCTCATTCATCATCTCCTCATCAACAGCCAGACGACCAGCGGTATCGATGATGACAACATCATGTCCTTTTGCTTTTGCCTCAGCAAGTGCGTGATCAGCAATCTCGTTCACATTCTTACTCTCAGGCTCACTATAAACAGCTACACCAACCTGCTCGCCCACAACCTTCAACTGATCAATAGCAGCAGGACGATAAACGTCACAAGCAACCAGCAAAGGATTCTTATGTTCCTTTGTCTTAAGCATGTTTGCCAGTTTACCAGAGAATGTTGTCTTACCAGAACCTTGCAAACCACTCATCAAAATGATTGATGGACGACCTGACAAATTCAGACCAACAGCCTCACCACCCATCAACTCTGCCAACTCATCATGTACAATCTTAACCATGAGTTGTCCGGGCTTAACGGCTGTGAGTACGTTCATACCTAATGCTTTCTGCTTTACAGTATCAGTAAAGGTTTTTGCAACTTTATAGTTAACATCGGCATCAAGAAGCGCTCTGCGCACATCCTTCAGGGTTTCTGCTACATTTATCTCTGTAATCTTTCCCTCTCCCTTGAGAATCTTAAAGGAGCGTTCAAGACGATCACTTAAATTTTCAAACATTGCTTTTAAAAGTAAACTTATATATTCTTATTTCTATCTTACAAAGATAATAAAAAGGAAAATAATACAGCAAGCGAACGACCTTTATTTTAATGTATTTTAAAACACAAACCTTATAATAATGCGCAAGTAAATATAGTTTGTGCAAAAAAATGTAAAATAAAACAGCCTCACCCCCTACTTTTCCATTATCACAAGGAAATGTAAAAACAAAACGCATCAAAAACTCTTAGATTATTAGGTTGAAATTTAGCACTTAAATTTCCACTTAAAGTTAGCATCTAAGTTATCCTAAAACCGAATGAATGATGTTACACTATTTACCCGCCCATCAATCGACGGCGAATTAAGACAAAACTTTGTAATATTTTTTCACAGACTACTTCTTATTTGATGCTTAATTGGCTTCGAAAAGATGCCTAATTAGCTTGCAAAAGATGCTCTTTTGAGGTCTTACTAACGCCCTTTTGAACCCGTACTAAGCACCTTTTCTTGCACAGCTTTATAACTAACTGATATAATAACAGTTACAAGCACCCTAAAAACAACTCTTTATATGCCTTTATTGAAGGATAAGAAGCCTTAAAGATGTAAATATTTTTCCAAACAGGAAACAAAAAAGAAGTGCCGACATCACTCTCTGAAAAGAGGAAAACGATGTCGGCACTTCCCTATTAATCAAAATACTGAATTCATAAAACCTTGTTTATTCTACAACATTTATGAGCAGCAATAACAATATATTAGGAATAATCATCCAAGCAAAGAAAACAAACAAAAGCGTAGGCGGACTATCATAAATAGATCCCCGATAATGAGTCATTACACGACTATGATGTCCTCGCACCTGATATATATAATATACAATGATATACGATAAAAGTATAGGTACACTGATTACAGTTTTTTCTTTCCATCCAGTAAAATGAAGCAGTGTGATATTCAGCAAATTTAAGCAATACCCCAAAAGGAACATAATCCCTAAAGGTATTAGTAACACTCCATCAATA
>CAMUQM010000170.1 GCA_947095945.1 uncultured Prevotella sp. | reverse complement strand
GATGCCCTTTAAGCCTCTTACTAACGCCCTTTTGAAGTCCAATTAAGCACCTTTTCTTTATTGCCTTTGTAACTAATTGATTCCCTGCTTGTTAAAGGCTTACTTTTTACACATATTTCCTACCTTTATTTCGGGTGTTTTATTTGATTTTATGTAAATATTTTTCCCCAACGTCCTATGTTTTATTGCTTGCAAATGGATAGCTTTTTTGTATCGTTAGGAGGATTGTAAAAGAGTTCTTTGGATATCTGAATTATCTATTTTTCACAATAAAGTGTTATCTTTGAGGACGGGTGTTACATAGATTAAAGTTACCAAAGAAAGTGTTATAGAATGGAGAAGAAGGTTTATTTCGCAGGTTCTATTCGTGGTGGTAGGAAGGATGCGGATGTATATAAGCGCATTATAGATTATATCAACAGGACTGACACGGTGCTTACGGAGCATATTGGTTTAGGAAGTTTGAGTGTAAAGACACGAACAAAAGAAGATGATGTGCATATATATGAGCGTGATATAGAGTGGCTTAGGTCGTCAGATGTGCTAATAGCAGAATGTACGAACGCTTCTCATGGCGTTGGTTATGAATTGGCTTACGCTGAGGCTCGTAATATCCCAGTGTATATCTTCTATGACAAAAGCAAGGCTAATATCTCTGCAATGCTGAATGGTAACGCCTATTTTAAGGTTTATCCATACGAGAACGAAGCGGAGATATATCCCGTTCTTGAGGAAATATTAGGAAATCAAACTAAATAGTTTCTCGTTGAAGGAATAGAAAAAGCTGTTTACATGTTGTCTGAAGATTTATGGGACTAAGGTGAATTGCTTTGTTAAGAACCACGCTGTATTAACTTAAATGCAGCTGTTTTTTATTGTTGTTTATTCAGACAGCAGAAATGTATAGCTATTTTGTTATTCGGAAGTTTCACTTCGAATTACAGATACGTAGGGGTGTAGTAAGTGTATATTTGTGACTTGAGCAATACAAACTTCTTAACTTTACTTGTTAAGAAGTGTTTTTCCTGTTTAATGAATGATAAAAACTTACCTTTTGTTGAAGTAAAAAGCTAACTTTGCTTGTACTTATTTATGTATAGACATTTATAAAAACTAAAAGCATAAAACTATATTTATAATGAAAA
Source organism: uncultured Prevotella sp. (assembly GCA_947095945.1). Classification (GTDB taxonomy): domain Bacteria; phylum Bacteroidota; class Bacteroidia; order Bacteroidales; family Bacteroidaceae; genus Prevotella. The sequence goes on along the minus strand of CAMUQM010000170.1, from coordinate 3,313 downwards.
GTTTAAAAGATATTCTGCCTTGGGAGGACCGTCCAGAAGGATGCAAGGATGTGATGTGGCGTTATTCAAAGAACCCAATTATCGATCGTTATCATATTCCAACATCAAACAGTATCTTCAATAGTGCTGTTGTTCCTTTTGAGGACGGCTTCGCTGGAGTATTCCGTTGCGATAACAAGGCGGTGCAGATGAACATTTTTGCTGGTTTCAGTAAGGATGGTGTGAACTGGGAAATCAATCATGAGCCAATTAAGTTTGAGGCTGGTAACACTGAAATGATTGAGTCAGAGTACAAGTATGACCCACGTGTTACATGGATTGAGGACCGTTATTGGATTACATGGTGTAATGGTTATCACGGACCAACAATCGGTATTGCTTACACCTTCGACTTCAAGAAGTTCTATCAGTGTGAGAATGCTTTCCTCCCATTCAACCGTAATGGCGTACTCTTCCCAGAGAAGATTAACGGAAAATATGCTATGTTGAGTCGTCCAAGCGACAATGGTCATACTCCTTTCGGTGATATCTACATCAGCTTCAGCCCAGATATGAAGTATTGGGGCGAGCATCGTTGTGTGATGAAGGTTACTCCTTTCCCAGAGAGTGCATGGCAGTGTACAAAGATTGGTGCTGGTTCAGTTCCTTTCTTGACAGACGAGGGTTGGTTGCTCTTCTATCATGGTGTAATCACTACTTGTAATGGTTTCCGTTATTCAATGGGTGCAGCTATCCTTGATAAGGGCAATCCAGAGAAGGTACTCTATCGTACCCGTCCATATCTTCTTGCACCAAATGCACCTTACGAGTTGCAGGGTGACGTGCCAAACGTTGTCTTCCCATGTGCTGCTTTGCAGGATGGCGAGCGCGTAGCGGTTTACTATGGTGCAGCTGATACAGTCGTTGGTATGGCATTTGGCTATATCAAGGATATCGTAGAGTTTACAAAGAACAATAGCATTTTATAAGGTGTTAAGTGTTGGGTGTTGGGTGTTGATGAATTGTTAGGTGATAGGTGTTGAATATTGGGTGGTAATGAATTTTTAGAAGTAAATAATGATACCTTCATTACTATTCATCATCACCCATCACCTAACAATTCATCACCACCTAACATTCAACACCTATCACCTATTCACCCTCCCCCATCATTCCCTCAACACCTAACACCCATCCCCCAACACCTAACACCCAAATGAATCATAAATTCCTATTAGTACTACTCCTTTCCTTGTCTTTTCTTTCGCTGAAAGCGGCTGGCAAGGGTGGGGAAGAGCCTGTTGATCTTGTCAATCCATTTATTGGAACATCTAATTTTGGTACAACTAATCCGGGAGCAGTATGCCCTAACGGATTGATGTCAGTTGTGCCATTCAACGTAATGGGTTCCGATTTGAACAAATTTGATAAGGACGCACGCTGGTGGTCAACTCCTTACGAATATCATAACGTCTTTTTCACTGGCTATTCTCACGTCAACCTCAGTGGTGTGGGCTGTCCAGAAGTAGGCTCATTGTTGCTTATGCCAACGACAGGAAAGTTGAACGTTGATTATAAGGAGTACGGTAGTACATACGACAAGGAGGTTGCTCATCCCGGTTATTATTCTAATCACTTGGTAAAGTATAATGTGAAGACAGAGGTAACAGCCACTCCTCGCAGTTCTGTTGCACGTTTCACATTCCCGAAAGGAGAAAGTCATATCTTGTTAAACCTCGGTGAGGGTTTGACAAATGAGACAGGTGCAATGGTGAAGAAGGTGAGCGACACGGAGTATGAGGGTATGAAACTGCAGGGTACATTCTGTTATAACCCACAGGCAGTATTCCCTATTTACTTCGTGATGCGTGTCAGCAAGAAACCAACAGAGGCTGGCTATTGGAAGAAACAGCGTCCGATGACAGGCGTTGAGGCTGAGTGGGATGTTGACAATGGCAAGTATAAACTTTATAAGACCTATCACAAGGAACTCTCTGGTGATGATATCGGAGTATGGATGAACTTCAACACAGAGGCAGATGAGCAGGTAGAGGTACAGATGGGTGTGTCATTCGTAAGTATGGCAAACGCCCGTGAGAACCTTGATGCCGAACAGCGTGGAAAGAACTTCGACGCTATTCACGCAGAGGCTCGTAAGAAGTGGAATGATGACTTGTCTCGCATCCTCGTTGAGGGAGGTACAAAGACAGAGCGCACCATCTTCTATACAGCTCTTTATCACGTCCTTATCCACCCAAATATCCTGCAGGATGTCAACGGACAGTACCCTGCTATGGAGAGCGATGAGATTCGCACGGTGAAGGAGGGCAATCGTTATACGGTCTTCTCTCTGTGGGATACCTATCGCAATGTGCATCAGTTGCTTACGTTGGTTTATCCAAATCGTCAGCGTGATATGATTCGTTCGATGATTGGTATGTACGAGGAGCACGGTTGGATGCCAAAGTGGGAACTCTTTAGTCGTGAGACTTACACGATGGAAGGCGACCCAGCTATTCCCGTTATCGTTGACTCTTGGTTGAAAGGTCTGCGTGGTTACGATATTAACAAGGCTTACGAAGCCTTCCGCAAGTCGGCTCTGACAAAGGGAAGTGAGAACCCTTTGCGCCCAGATAACGACGAATATATGGAGAAGGGGTATGTTGCCTTGCACGAGCAGTTCGACAATTCCGTTTCTCACGCACTCGAATACTATATTGCCGATAATGCCCTCTCACGTTTGGCTACGGCATTGGGTAAGAAAGACGATGCCCGCCTGTTCCACAATCGTGCTTTGGGTTATCGCCATTACTTCAGTAAGGAATATGGTATGTTGCGCCCATTAATGCCAGACGGCACCTTCTATAAGCCTTTCAATCCAAAGCAGGGCGAGAACTTTGAACCATCTCCGGGCTTCCACGAGGGCAATGCTTGGAACTATACTTTCTATGTTCCGCATGATGTTATGGGACTTGCAAAGCTGATGGGAGGACAGAAAAACTTTGTCAACAAGCTCCAGAGTGTGTTTGACAAGGGTTATTACGACCCAGCAAACGAGCCTGATATTGCTTACCCTCACCTCTTTTCTTATTTCAAGGGTGATGAGTGGCGTACACAGGTGCAGACTCGCAGACTCTTGAAGGAGTATTTCAAGAATGCACCAGAGGGAATCCCGGGCAATGACGACACTGGAACCATGTCGGCATGGGCAATCTTCAATATGATAGGATTCTATCCTGACTGTCCGGGCGACCCATCTTACACGCTCACTTCGCCAGTCTTTGACAAGGTGACAATCCGTTTGGATAAGGCACAGTGGGGCAGAGATAACCTC
>CAMUQM010000169.1 GCA_947095945.1 uncultured Prevotella sp. | reverse complement strand
GTGAAGGCGAGTCAGCTGACGCTCATCATATTACTGCTTCTCACCCAGAGGGTCTTGGTGCTAAGCTCGTTATGAAGGCAGCACTTGAGGATGCAGGTTTGAAGCCAGAGGATATTGACTATATCAATGTTCATGGAACATCAACTCCTGTAGGTGATATTTCTGAGGCAAAAGCCATCAAGGATTTGTTTGGTGAAGCTGCTTATAAGTTGAATATCTCTTCTACAAAGAGTATGACTGGTCACCTTCTCGGCGCAGCTGGTGCTGTAGAGGCAATGGTTTGTGTAATGTCTGTGAAGGAAGATATTGTTCCTCCAACCATAAACCATGAGGATGATGATCAGGATCCTGAATTGGATTACAATTTGAACTTTACGTTCAACAAGGCGCAGAAGCGTGAGGTACGTGCTGCACTTAGCAATACCTTCGGTTTCGGTGGTCACAATGCTTGTGTTGTATTCAAGAAGTATGCTGAATAATATAATTGATAGAATAAAGCTCCCTTTCCGAAAGGAGAAGGAGCTTTATTTGTCTTTGTACCAAATTATCGGCATTATTCCCCATGATATCAGTTATTATAAGACTGCACTCTTGCACAAGAGCGTAGCGCGTCGTAATGCAAAGGGTAAGCCAGTAAACAATGAACGCCTTGAGTTTCTTGGTGATGCTATTCTCGATGCCATTGTCGGTGACATCGTTTATGAGCATTTCCCCGGTAAGCGTGAAGGTTTCCTGACTAACACTCGTTCAAAGATAGTACAACGCGATACGCTAAACCGTCTGGCAAAAGAGATGGGAATCAGTCAGTTGATTCTCTCTAACGGGCATACGTCTTCGCATAACAGTTATCTTGGTGGTAATGCTTTTGAGGCACTCGTAGGCGCTCTCTATCTTGATCATGGCTATAATGCTTGCATGAAGTTTATGAAGCAACAGGTTCTTGGACAGCTTATCAATATTGATAGGGTGGCTTACAAGGAGGTGAACTTCAAGTCAAAACTTATCGAATGGAGCCAGAAGAACAAGGTGAAGATGGAGTTTAAGCTAATTGAAAACCAAAAAGATAAACAAGGTAGTCCTACCTTCCATTTTCAAGTGATTATGGAAGGTATCCCATGTGGTGAAGGACACGGCTATTCAAAGAAGGAAAGCCAGCAAGAAGCTTCCAAGATTACGCTCCAGCGTTTGCGCCGTGAACCTCAGTTTATAGATGAGGTTTTCGCCGCCAAAGCAAACCGTACAAAGATGGAAGAAGAACCAGTACTCAATGTTCCTGAAACTTCACAGGACATGAACTTTATCGAAGGTTCTGAACCAAAGGTTGAAAAGCATGAGAACCCTTTCCAAACAGAAGTCTTTGATGAGAAGTCATCGGCTGCTGATGAAAAGCAAGAAGAGCTGAATAATTCTTCTGTAGTATCAGAAGGAAAGGAAAATACAGAGGATTTTGACCTCTCTGATATTTCTCATTCAAAGCCTATTGACCGCGAATCTATCATTGCAGCTGCTGAGGCAGAAGCGTTTAAAAATTGATAAATAGCGAAGAAGAGTTAATAAGACAGGTGTTTACAGCCGATGGTAAGTGATAATATACTTCACGCTCATCATCTCCTGTAAACGCCTGTTGTCTTTATAGCTATTTTGTTAGTATCTAATAAGGCTTTATTTCCTAACAAAAGCCAATGCTTAATACCATTAGACTCCAGTCTACAGACTACATGTAGCGAATTATTTTCATGAAAAAAAATATTTTTCTTCATGAACAGAAATATTTATTTTCATGAAAATAATTTCTTTTTTTCGTGAACAGAATTTGAGATTGCAGACATTGGGCTTGTTGAATGTTTGTAGTTTATGAATTGAGTTGATTATTTTTGGGTGTTGAACATTGGATGATTATAAATTGCTTGGGTGGTTGATAAAAAGTATTTATATGTTAGCTGTTGTTTTATATGCTTTTTAAATTTTAGCAAGTGGTTGTTGAGTTGATTTCTGGATACTTTTTACTTGTAAGATATAAAAATATATTTTTTCTCCTCAAAAGATTTTGTTTTCTCAATAATATTTCGCACTTTTGTCCTCAGAATATACTAACGTAAACAAAAGATAATCTAAGAAAGGAAAAATCGTGAAAGTAGTGTGGGGAAAAGTAGACCTATATATGTCAAAATCCTTAGGTTATCATCTGTTATATAAGATGATTTTACGCCTTTCAGATAATACCGATTCAGATATAATCTTAATAAAAGAATGTTACAAAAAAAGAACAACAAGAGAATCCTTGCAGTGCTTACAATGGTATTATTTTCCACAGTATCGTTTGCACAGGTTTCCAGCTCGACAAATAGTGTAGAACTTTTGGCAGCTGGTAAGGAAACCCCCGGTCCTGAATATAAGCTCGTCTTCAGTGATGAGTTTAATGAGCCAGATGGTACGTTGCCTGATGCTAAGGTGTGGAGATACTGTACACGTTACCCAAAAGTTACATGGGCACGATATTTGAGCAACGCTCCTGAAGTCGCTTTTATGAAGGATGGTAATCTCATTCTACGTGCCATTCCTAATCCTGATAAGTCAAAAGATAACGTACCGATGCTTACTGGTGGTATTGAAACCAGTCAGAGCTTTACTTTCCGCTTTGGTCGTGTAGAGTGTCGTGCGCTCGTTAATCTTTTTGTAGGTAACTTTCCAGCTATTTGGATGATGCCAAAAACGAAGTTAGGATGGCCAAAAGGTGGTGAGATAGATATCTTTGAGCAAATTAATAATGAGCAGAGGTCCTATGCAACCGTGCACTCTACATGGACACAGAATCATCCTGATCAACCACATTCAGGTAATCTTTGGATGCCGATGAATCGTTATCATATCTATGCCGTAGAGTGGGAAGAGGACATGCTGACTTTCTTTGCAGACGGCAAACGTGTGTTCCAGTATAAGAAACAGAATGATAGTCAGGAGCAGTGGCCGTTTGATAAGTCTAATTTCTACTTGATTCTCAATCAGTCGGTGGGTAATGGTTCGTGGGCAGCAAACCCAGATGTCAATCATACCTATGAGATGCGTGTTGATTGGATACGTGTCTATCAGAAAGAGAAGCATATCCCTAATGGTATCAGCGTTCCTATGACAAAAATTCAGGAAAGTACTGAAAGTAATGAAATCTATTCGTTGCAGGGTGCTAAGGTGGGGACAAATGCGAATGAATTGCCTAAGGGAATCTATGTTGCTAACGACAGAAAGTTTGTCAAATAAACATGACTACTTAGGTGGTCAATTAATAAAATACAGAAACGATTTACTAACATAAACAAGAAATAATCTATGGAAGAACAAATCGAAGTGAAAGAACTCGACAGTGTTGTAGTACACTTTTCTGGTGACTCAGGTGATGGTATGCAGCTTGCGGGTAACATTTTCACCACTGTCTCGGCTACTGTCGGCAATGGTGTGTCTACTTTCCCAGACTATCCAGCTGACATTCGTGCCCCGCAAGGCTCATTGACAGGTGTGAGTGGATTTCAGGTTCATATCGGTGCGGGCAAGGTTTATACTCCCGGTGACCGCTGTGACGTTCTTGTGGCAATGAATGCTGCTGCGTTGAAGATGCAGTATAAGCATTGCAAGCCTAACGGTACTATCATTATCGACACTGATTCATTCGGGCAGCGTGACCTTCAGAAGGCTGAATTCCGCGGTGATGACTATTTGGGCGAGATGGGTATTGATCCTGATCGCGTAGTGGCTTGTCCGATAACGAAGATGGTGAAGGACTGTTTGGCTGATACTGGCATGGACAATAAAGCCATGCTGAAATGCCGTAATATGTTTGCCTTGGGACTTGTCTGCTGGCTTTTCAACCGCGACTTGGACTTAGTGAATAACTATCTTGAGACGAAGTTTAAGAAGAAACCAGCCATTGCTGAGGCAAATATCAAGGTGGTACGTGCGGGATATGACTATGGTCATAACGTACATGCTTCTGTTCCTAATACTTATCGTATTGAGTCAACAGTGAAGCAGCCTGGCCGTTATATGGATATTACGGGCAACAAGGCTACTGCCTACGGTCTGATGGCTGCGGCAGAGCGTGCTGGTTTGCGTCTTTTCTTAGGTTCTTATCCTATCACTCCAGCAACGGATATTTTGCATGAGTTGGCAAAGCATAAGTCAATGGGTGTGACAACCGTACAGTGTGAGGACGAGATTGCGGGTTGTGCATCGGCTATTGGTGCTGCTTTCGCTGGTGCCTTGGCAGCTACTTCAACCTCTGGTCCGGGTATATGTTTGAAGAGTGAGGCAATGAACCTTGCGCTTATCGACGAGCTTCCATTGGTAATTATTGACGTACAACGAGGTGGTCCATCAACGGGTATGCCTACTAAGAGTGAGCAGACCGACCTTTTGCAGGTGCTTTATGGTCGTAATGGTGAGAGTCCAATGCCTGTTATTGCAGCTACAAGTCCTACTGATTGCTT
>CAMUQM010000168.1 GCA_947095945.1 uncultured Prevotella sp. | reverse complement strand
AGTAATATACGTTTCATAAATTCAAGTTTTAACAGCACAAAAATATAAAATATTCTGTATATTTGCAAAAGAATGGAACAATATTATTGCGATTTCGGGAACTGGCTGCGTTCTCAGTTCCCTTATAAAGTACAGAAGATATCGGTTAATGCAGGCTTTACTTGTCCTAACCGAGACGGAAGGATTGGACGTGGTGGTTGCATATACTGCAATAATCAAACCTTTAATCCTGCCTATTGTGATAATGGGAAAAGCGTAACCCAACAGCTTGAAGATGGTAAACGATTCTTCTCTGGCAAATACCCTGAGATGAAATATCTTGCTTACTTTCAAGCATATACCAACACATACGGAACTAACGACCATATCAAAAAACTCTATGAAGAAGCGCTTGCTGTGGAAGATGTTGTTGGACTTGTAATTGGTACACGTCCGGACTGTATCAATGACGATCTCTTAAACTATTTTGAAGAACTCAACCAACGCACATTCCTCATCGTTGAATATGGTGTGGAGACTTGTAATGACGAGACTCTACGGCTCGTCAATCGTGGGCATAACTTTGCTTGTGCTCGTAAGGCTATTGAAGAGACTGCCCAACGTGGAATCCGTGTTGGTGCGCATATCATCCTCGGACTACCCGGTGAAGATGCCAGAGAAAGCCTAAGACAGGCTCCTATTATATCTTCTCTTCCGCTAACGACACTGAAAATTCATCAGTTACAGATTATTCGTGGAACTCGTCTTGCAAAGATGTACGCTGAAAGACCTTTTCATCTCTATACAGTTGAAGAATATATCAAGCTCATTGCAGCATACATTAGCCTTCTCCGCCCCGACCTTGTACTCGAACGTTTCGTCAGTCAGAGTCCTCCTGACCTCCTCATCGCTCCCAAGTGGGGACTGAAGAACTACGAGTTTACTCACCGTCTTCACAACTATATGAAGGAGAATTTGAATAGTAAAACTCAATCAGACAAATGAAAAGAAAGTATCAACTATCAATAGCCTATATTGTTATCGCACTGTTAGGGATCTCATTATGCCATTTATGGACGAGTAGCAAGATAACTGAAGACCCAGCTTACACTAAAGGTGTAGTCAACAAGCTTTATAAAATTCGCTCAACTCCTTACTACTCCTATTCATATAACGTAGATGAGAAGACCTATGAAGGTAAGAGTAAACAATATGGAGAATATAAAAGTCTGCAGATTGGTGACACTATCACCGTTTATTATCAAAGAAGTAACCCCAGTAACAGTGAAGCTTATATAAGAAGATATAAGTAATTTACTCTTTTTCCCATTGTTACTCCTTATTTTTTCTTTATCTTTGCACCACCATTAATAACTTATCTGCATAGTAATAAATTTTTATTTATGTGCAAATAAAATATTATTTACATGCAGATAAATATTTATCAGCACATAGATAATTTTATTAAAAGTCCATCTATAAGAATGAAAGACGCACCTGAGTAAAACAAGAGACATTAATAATCCTAAACATAACACTAATATGACAGTAAATTACAAACTTCTTAAGAACTATGGTAAGCTCGGATTTAAAACAGAATATAGGGCTGTTACTATCGAAAAACAAATGGTAGGTTTGGAAAGTATTGCACAACATATACAGCATAATACAACATTTACCAACTCGGATATTATTGGGGCTATTGCTGCATTAAAAGATGAAGTTAGTAAACAACTGATGTCTGGTAATACGGTTCATCTGTCTGGAATTGGTTATTTCTCGCTTGCTGTGACTGGAAAGGTGTATAAAGATCCGCACACAAATCATCATAGTCTAAAGAATCCAATGGTACGCACAGTGAAGTTTCGTCCCGATACAGAAATGATGGACAGACTTACCAGTACTAAGTTTAAGAACATAACCAACCATGTTGGAACCTCCTCAGTTCCTACAGATGAACAGATAACGGCTGCACTTGATGACTTGTTTTCCCACAAACCTGTTATTACTGTTGCTGACCTGCGTGACTATCTTAACCTTTCTTCTGCTAATGCTTATCGTATCATTGCTCGCTTAGAAGCGGAGGGGAAAATCCACAATATCAACTCACGCTATCGAAAATTGTATGTACGAGGGTGATTGAGGATTAAATATGATATAATCCATTATTATGAAATATATGCTATAAACTGAAGAAATAATATTTCAAACGCTTCATCGTATTCCTTGTTTCCTTTTATAAAAGAAACACTGTGTGTCATTCTGTCCGAAATGAGTGACAATTTGGCGTATGGAGCTTATGGGCACAAGGTTTGATGTATAGACTGTAGAAACAAAATGAATAATAAGTTCCGAAACTTATTCTAGATGTAAAGGAACTATAGAAAGGAGATTAAACAATGACATTTGAGAAATTTACAATCAAAGCACAAGAAGCTGTTCAAAGTGCGATAAACATTGCACAGCGAAATGGACAACAAACCATTGAGCCTTTGCACATACTTGCAGGCGTGATGGATAAAGGGAAGGACGTAACGAATTACGTTTTCCAAAAGTTAGGCGTAAATGCATTGGCTGTTGAAAACGCTATTCAGAGTGAAATGGGACATCTTCCGAAGGTTTCGGGTGGTGAGCCTTATCTCTCTTCGGACACCAATCAGGTGATACAGCGTACTTTAGACATTTCACAAAAGTTAGGTGATGAGTTCGTTAGTATAGAACCAATGCTGCTTGCCCTACTTGCAGTGAACTCAACTGCAAGCCGTATATTGAAAGATGCAGGTTGTACTGAGAAGGAGATGACGGCTGCTATCAACGACCTTAGACAGGGTCAGAAGGTCCAGACACAAAGTGGTGACGAAAATTATCAGTCATTACAGAAATATGCACGCAATCTTATAGAGGATGCTCGTGCAGGAAAACTTGACCCAGTAATTGGTCGTGATGAGGAGATTCGCAGAGTATTGCAGATTCTATCCCGCCGTACAAAGAACAACCCTATTCTTATTGGTGAGCCGGGTACGGGTAAGACTGCTATCGTTGAGGGATTGGCGGAGAGAATCGTTCGTGGTGATGTACCAGAGAATCTGAAGCATAAGCAACTCTATTCATTAGATATGGGTGCTTTGCTCGCTGGAGCTAAGTATAAAGGTGAATTTGAGGAGCGTTTAAAGAGTGTTATCAAAGAGGTGACACAGGCTGATGGCAATATTATTCTCTTCATTGACGAGATTCATACGTTAGTTGGAGCAGGCGGTGGTGAGGGTGCAATGGATGCTGCTAATATCTTAAAGCCAGCTTTGGCACGTGGCGAATTGAGAGCTATTGGAGCAACAACACTGAATGAATATCAGAAGTACTTCGAGAAAGATAAGGCGTTGGAACGTCGTTTTCAGACTGTATTAGTAGATGAGCCAGACGAGTTAGATGCTATCTCAATCCTCCGTGGATTGAAGGAACGATATGAGAATCATCACAAGGTGCGTATTCAGGACGATGCTTGTATCGCAGCAGTTAAGCTCTCAGAGCGATATATTTCAGACCGTTTCCTACCTGATAAGGCTATCGACTTGATGGATGAGGCAGCTGCCAAACTGCGAATGGAGCGTGACTCTGTACCAGAGGAACTGGACGAAATCAGTCGTCGTTTAAAACAACTCGAGATAGAGCGTGAGGCTATTAAGCGTGAGAATGATACCGAGAAGATTGCCCAACTCGATAAAGAGATTGCCGAACTCAAAGAACAGGAACATGGTTTCCGTGCTAAATGGGAAGGCGAACGTGGACTGGTGAACAAGATTCAGCAGGATAAGCAAGAGATTGAGCAGCTCAAATATGAAGCTGACCGTGCCGAGCGTGAGGGCAATTACGAACGTGTTGCCGAGATTAGATACTCACGACTAAAGCAATTGGAAGACGACATTAAGAACATCCAGCAGCAGTTACAAGCTACACAAGATGGGCAAGCAATGGTGCGTGAGGAGGTTACATCTGACGATATCGCAGAGGTAGTAAGTCGCTGGACTGGTATTCCTGTTACACGAATGTTACAAAGCGAGAAGGATAAGTTGCTTCATTTAGAGGATGAACTGCACAAGCGTGTCATCGGGCAGGATGAGGCTATCACAGCCGTTGCAGATGCTGTTCGTCGCTCACGTGCTGGCTTACAAGACCCGAAAAAGCCAATTGCTTCGTTTATCTTCTTAGGTACTACGGGTACTGGTAAGACGGAGTTAGCAAAGGCGTTGGCTGACTATCTGTTCAATGACGAGTCAATGATGACCCGAATTGATATGAGTGAGTATCAAGAGAAATTCAGTGTGACTCGCCTTATCGGTGCACCTCCGGGATATGTTGGCTATGATGAGGGTGGACAGTTGACTGAAGCTGTACGTCGTAAACCTTACTCTGTTGTCCTCTTCGACGAGATAGAAAAGGCTCATCCAGATGTGTTCAACATCCTCTTACAAGTATTGGACGATGGTCATCTGACAGATAATAAGGGACGAACAGTGAACTTCAAGAATAC
>CAMUQM010000167.1 GCA_947095945.1 uncultured Prevotella sp. | reverse complement strand
TATCTGATGGTAGGCTTTCCGGTATTTCTCCTGCTTCATAAAGGAATCTGAACGTGAGCAGAGGAAGACGATGCGGTTGTCTATCTTAAAATAATGTGAAGGATACATATCATCAACAGACCATTCTCCATCCATAAACGCGTCATAATAAGCAGGATAGATAAGAAAAACGTCACTGTTGATATAGACCCCATTTGTAAAAATACCGCGGTCTTCGTATCCATATCCACATTTAAGAATAAACGTACTATACTTAGGATATTGCTTAATAAAACGATGAATACATCCCAAAAAGGCTGATTTCATCTCTGTGGTGTCTACAAGAACAAGACTGTCTAATGGATTATTGTCTGTTGATTTTTGACAAGTCTTAGTACAACAGGAGGATAGGAGGGTAAGAAGAAAGACAAATAAAAGAATAAATTGTTTCATACTCTTGCTTTTAAAAAAATCACCTTGTTTATTATTTGTAATCTAATTGTTATTTTATCTTACTACAAACCCTCTTCAATACGCTGAATAATCTCTTCTGGGAGGATATTATTCATACAAGCAAAGTCGCCACGATGGCAAGGTTTATTACCAAAGACAGAGCAAGGACGGCAAGAGAGCGTATTGATTTGTACGGCATCTTCTTCCTTCTGTTGCCAACCCATAAATCCACAATAAGGGTGGGTTGCACCCCATACACTTACCACGCGTGTACCAGTGAGGGAAGCAAGGTGCATGTTAGCACTATCCATTGAGACCATTGTATTGAGATGACTCATGAGAATGAGTTCTTTTTCGAGTCCTTTAAGGACGTTAGCAACACAGAGACATTGTGGATACTGTGCTGCCCATTGGTTCAACACTTCTATCTCATGCTTGCCACCACCGAAGAGGAAGATACGCCAAGAAGGGTGTGTTTCAGTTAGTTTTCGTACCACTTGTTCCATCCTTTCTTGTGGATACATCTTCCCTGCATGAGCTGCAAAGGGTGCTATACCTATCCAACGTTCCTCTGGTTGTTTTACACCTATTATATCAGGGAGATACTGTAAGTCGCCTCCTTCGGCTGGGAAGATACTCGTAAATTCGGGTTTAATAGGATAGCCCAATGCTTCGAGTACATCAGCATAGTTCTGAAAGGAGGTAGGCTGTTGTATGAATACCTTGTTTTCAGCTTGGCATAAGCGTTTCTTCCCTTGTTTATGTTTGTTGATATGTGCTACAGAATAGCCACCAAGGAGGAAACGAAGGCGGAGAAAACGTGTGCGGAGCACATTATGGAGATCGGCTACAGCAGTGAATTGTTTTGCTACTAAGCGACGGTAAAGCGTGTTGAGACCTCTAAAACCCTTATATTCTTCTTTCAAGTCGGCAGCCATAAATTCAACATTTGGTGCTAAATACTCGAAGAATGGCTGTGCAAAAGGACGAGAAAGCACACTGATTCTGACATCGGGATACTGCTTAGCAAGCGAGTAAACAATGGGAACCGTCATGGCAATATCACCCATAGCAGAGAATCGGATAATAAGAATATGTGGGGTTTTCATAGGCTAACAGGAATAAATTAAGCGGGATAAGAAACGGAAAGGATAGGCTATTATTCGTAAGGATAAGCAATAAGATGGCTTATTCGATAACTAATAACGCTTATTGATTTTTAACTCTAAACGAGTAATTACGCCCCTCCCTATGTGGAGTAGGAGGGGCATCATTTTATTTCTTGTTGTAAAGAATCGGATTTGTTGCAGGGTCGTTGTACATCTTCATCTGGCGATAAACCTTCATGTACTTGCGACCATGCTGAATGTCATCGAGCAACTGGTCGATGGCAAGGCTGAGATCCTTCTGCTGTTCGAGGAGGATATTCAGTTTAGACTTACATTTCTCAACGTGTTCAGCTGAAGCATTTGTACGCTCAGTCTGTTCCTTCATGTGGTAAATCTTCAATGCAAGGATAGACAGACGGTCAACCGCCCATGCTGGACTCTCGGTGTTGATAGTCGCTTCTGGGAGCGGTGTTACGTCAGAATAGAGCTGACGGAAGTACGAATCAATTTGCTCAACGAGGTCTGTACGATCCTGATTAGAGCGGTCAATACGATGCTTGAGACTCATTCCTTCTTCTGGGTTGATATGTGGGTCGCGGATAAGGTCCTCGAAGTGCCACTGAACAGTGTCAATCCAGCATTTCAGATAGAGACGGTTTTCAATGGAATCTCTGTCATAAGGGTTATTAATCGACGTATCTACGTTGTCCGTAATATGGTAATCACGGATTGCCTGATTGAAAATCTCGTTACAATGTTTTGTAAATGACATTCGGTTTTTATTTTTCTGTTTATTTTGCAAATATATAGTAAATTCCTTAAAAGACAAAATAAAACTCGGTGTTTTTCACTGTTAATGGCTCAAACATTCATTGTATATAAAGGTAGGAAATAGGGAGTATCATCAAAAATAGAATGATAAGTTAGTATTTGACACTAAAGTATATCTTTTTGATACGGATTCTATTCTTCTGTAAGTCTCTCTGAATATATCATATATCTATACAATAAGTTTTTATTTGGTTTGCTGTCATTTTAACATTTGATAATAACTAATTGAAAATTAAGTATTTATAAACAAAAGGAAAGTGACAGAAGTGACAGGAAAGTATTTTTAATTCATTGACTATCTGTATTTGAAATCCGTTTTATTTTTGTTTTATTCGAAATATGGAGTGATAAGGCTTGCCCCTATACCGACGATATGCCTTATCACTTCGTCCCTTTATTTCATGTTTAAGAATGAGTCATCATAAATCTTTCTTCCCTTCTTAATCAACGTGTGAGGGTCCAGCACGTATGGTGCGGATGCTTAGCACCAATCGTGTGGTGGGTGATAATACAGAGTGTTACTGAGTGTAGGGATATTTGTTGACTGTAAAGAAACCTAAAGGTCAATACTGAAACTTACATGATTAAAGTGTTATTCCAGTGTCACATGAAATATTAGATGAGCCTTATCTTTAGATTGTTAGACTGCAACTACATGTTTATAGTCATATCATTCGATATATCAGTAAAACCGAAACAGGTATTTTCAGCCCTTATAATATAAAGGTGTAGCAGTCTTTAAATTTAATTCAACTGCTATCAGTTGCATAAATAAAGTTTTTAATAATCTCATATAATTGTTTGATTTATCGTATAATTAAGTGAGAAAACAGTAAAAATCATGCACAAAGATATATGGTTTGTGCAATGGAGAGTGCTTTTTTAATAAAAAAACTTGCACACATGGAAAAAAAACAGTTCCTTTGCAACCGCATTTTGAATTTGGAAATCAATATTAAACATTTTAAAACTTACAATTATGTCAGAAATTGAATCAAAAGTAAAGGCTATTATCGTAGAGAAGCTCGGCGTTGAAGAGGCTGAGGTTAAGGCAGAGGCAAGTTTCACAAACGACCTTGGTGCTGACTCTTTGGATACAGTAGAGCTCATCATGGAGTTTGAGAAGGAGTTCGGTATTTCTATTCCAGACGATAAGGCTGAGAAGATCTCTACAGTAGGCGATGCTATCTCTTACATTGAGGAGAACGCTAAGTAAGGTTTACTCAAGATAAAAGTACCAAGCAAAGCGTATGCCTTTGCTTGGCTTTTTTTTTACTTTACTTTTTTAATTTATATTTCACGCATGGAATTAAAAAGAGTAGTTGTAACAGGTCTTGGCGCCGTTACTCCATTGGGTAACACTCCAGAGGAGACCTGGCAGAACATGCTGGCAGGTAAGAGTGGCGCTGCTCCTATTACACATTTCGATACAACCTTGTTCAAGACGAAGTTTGCTTGTGAGGTAAAAGACCTTAACATCAATGATTACATTGACCGTAAGGAGGTTCGTAAGCTCGATCGTTACACTCAGTTGGCTATGATTAGTGCTATTCAGGGTGTTAAAGATGCTAATTTCGACTTGGAGAAGGTTGACAAGAATCGCGTAGGTGTTATCTACGGTGTAGGTATTGGTGGTATCAAGACATTCGAAGATGAGGTGACTTATTACGCACAGCATCCTGAGAATGGTCCTAAGTTCAATCCTTTCTTCATTCCGAAGATGATTGCAGATATTGCTTCTGGACAAATCAGTATGCAATTTGGATTCCACGGTCCTAACTATACAACAACATCTGCTTGTGCTTCTTCAACCAATGCTTTGGCTGCAGCATTCAACCAGATTCGTTTGGGTAAGGCTGATATCATTGTTAGTGGTGGTGCTGAGGCTGCTATCTGCGCTTGTGGTGTAGGTGGTTTCAATGCGATGCATGCGCTTTCTACACGCAATGATGACCCAGAGCACGCTTCACGTCCATTCTCTGCAAGCCGTGATGGCTTCATAATGGGTGAGGGTGCAGGTTGTCTTATCCTTGAGGAATTGGAGCATGCAAAGGCTC
This sequence comes from uncultured Prevotella sp., assembly GCA_947095945.1. Classification (GTDB taxonomy): domain Bacteria; phylum Bacteroidota; class Bacteroidia; order Bacteroidales; family Bacteroidaceae; genus Prevotella. The sequence goes on along the minus strand of CAMUQM010000167.1, from coordinate 85 downwards.
GTGGTGCTAAGATTTACGCAGAGATGGTTGGTGAAGGCGAGTCAGCTGACGCTCATCATATTACTGCTTCTCACCCAGAGGGTCT
>CAMUQM010000166.1 GCA_947095945.1 uncultured Prevotella sp. | reverse complement strand
ATCCACATTTAGAAAGATTGAAGATGATGAAAGTAATGAAATTTGGAGGTACATCCGTTGGCTCACCAGAACGCATGAAGGGTGTTGCTTCCTTGATAACAAAGTCTGGAGAACCCACATTCATCGTGCTCTCCGCAATGAGTGGAACGACAAACACATTGATTGAAATATCTGACTACCTCTATCGTAAGAATCCAGAGGGAGCAAACGAACTTATCAACAACCTCGAACAGAAATATCTCCGGCACGTTGAAGAGCTTTATTCCACCGAGGAATACAAGCAGAAGACACGCCAGTTCCTGAGTGAGGAGTTCAACTACTTGCGTACCTTCACAAAGGATTTGTTCACCTCGTTTGAAGAAAAGACCATTGTTGCACAGGGTGAGATTCTCTCAACCAACATGGTTGTGAACTATCTTCAGGAGCAGGGCATCAAAGCAACATTACTTTCTGCACTCGACTTCATGCGCACTGACAAGAATGCGGAGCCTGACGGACAGTATATCAAAGAGCATCTGACAGCTATCATGGAAGAAAATCAGGGCTATCAGATTTATATCACTCAGGGCTTCATCTGCCGTAATGCCTACGGTGAGGTGGATAACTTGCAGCGTGGTGGTTCTGACTATACGGCTTCACTCGTAGGTGCTGCAATCACCGCAGAGGAGATTCAGATATGGACTGATATCGACGGAATGCACAACAATGACCCACGTGTCGTTGAGAAGACCGAGGCTGTACGCCAGCTGAACTTCGAAGAAGCATCAGAGTTGGCTTACTTCGGTGCAAAGATTCTCCACCCTACTTGCGTTCAACCTGCTAAATATGCGGGTATTCCTGTTCGTTTGAAGAACACGATGGATCCAGATGCTGAGGGTACAATCATCAACAACACCTTGGTAAAAAGAAAGATTAAGGCGGTTGCTGCCAAAGATAATATTACAGCTATCAAGATTAAGTCGAGTCGTATGCTTGGTGCTTCGGGCTTCTTGCGTAAGGTTTTTGAAATCTTCGAGAGCTATCAGACTTCTATTGACATGATTACTACCAGTGAGGTGGGTGTGTCAATGACCATCGAAAACAATAGCCATTTGGCTGAGATTGTTGATGAATTGAAGAAGTATGGCACCGTAACCGTTGACACAGAGATGTGTATTGTCTGCGTTGTTGGCGACCTTGATTGGAGCAACGTTGGCTTTGAAACATTGGCAACCGATGCAATGAAGGACATCCCTGTACGTATGATTAGCTACGGTGGCAGCAACTACAACATCTCTTTCTTGATTCGTGAGGCTGACAAGCAGCGTGCTTTGCAGTCACTGTCAAACGTGCTCTTTAACTAAAAGAAATATTTATTGTAGGGACGAACGCCCTCGACTGTTCATTACTGGAAGCAGACAACTGGACATACGAGGGCGTATGTCTCCTCTACAACTCAGATAAACAAACTTCACGACACAACACACATGATGCAAAAATTCCCTATAGATAAGTTTGAGAAGATTGAAACTCCCTTTTATTATTATGACTGTGAGCTCTTGAGAGAGACCTTACAGGCGATTAATAATGAATTGAAAAAATATGAGAACTTCGTCGTCCATTATGCTGTTAAAGCCAATGCGAATGCTAAGGTGCTGAATATTATACAGCAAACTGGTATGGGAGCTGATTGTGTGAGTGGTGGAGAGATACAGCGTTGCTTAGACAGTGGCTTCCCTGCAGACAAGATTGTCTATGCTGGTGTGGGTAAAGCTGACTGGGAAATCAACCTCGGATTAGACCATGACATCTTCTGCTTTAACGTAGAGAGCGTTGCAGAGTTGGAGGTTATCAACGAGTTGGCTGCGAAAAAGGGTAAGACGGCAAACGTATGTTTCCGTATCAATCCTGATGTGAGTGCACATACACATGCGAAGATTACCACTGGATTGGCTGAGAATAAGTTTGGTATTGCCATGCAAGACATGCTGCCTACTATCTTAGCAGCAAGTAAAATGGAGAATATCCACTTTATCGGTTTGCACTTTCATATCGGTTCACAGCTGCTTGAAATGACTGATTTTCGTCACCTTTGCAGCCGTATCAACGAGATACAAGACGGCTTAGAGCAGGAGAATATAAAGATTAAGAATATCAATGTTGGAGGTGGATTGGGTATCGATTACGACCAGCCAGACAAACACCCTATCCCCGACTTCAAGTCTTATTTCTACACATTCGCACGCTATCTGAAACTAAGAGAAGGACAGAAACTCCACTTTGAATTGGGTCGTGCAGTAGTAGGACAGATGGGAAGTCTCATCACTCGCACCCTTTATGTGAAACAAGGAATGGCAAAACAGTTTGCAATTGTCGATGCAGGAATGACCGACTTGCTCCGTCCAGCCCTCTATCAGGCAAGCCATAAGATAGAAAATCTGTCGAGTGAGGATCCTTTACACGCTTATGATGTAGTAGGACCGATTTGCGAATCGAGTGATGTTTTCGCAAAAGAAATCGAACTTAACACCGTTCATCGAGGTGACTTGATTGCGATGCGTTCTGCTGGTGCATACGGAGAAATCATGGCTTCGCAATATAATTGCAGGAAACTGCCCGTAGGTTATACCTCTGACGAACTTTAATCAATAAGGAAACGAATAAATGTTCACCTTTGATAATACGACCATCATCGCCTCAGTAGTGTTGCTTTTCATAGCATTACTGACCTCATTGCTCAATCCTTTCTTCCGAAAAGTGAGGATTACAGAGTATGGTGTGCCTACTTCCACTACCGAAAGTGAAGAAACAAGTAAGGAAGAAGAGCGTGCAGAAAAGGAAAATGAAGCGATAACAGAATCTGTTGTCACTGACGAACAACTCCCCAACTTACCCCCTATCTCGATTATCCTTACGCCTCATGACAATGCACAGGAACTTGCAAAGAACCTCCCACTCTATCTGAATCAGAACTATCCAGTAGACTTTCAGGTGATTGTTGTGGCTCCTCAGAATGATCATGAGACAAGTGATATACTGAAACTCTTTGCATCTAACACTCATCTATACACTACCTTCATCCCAGAATCATCACGTTATATGAGCAAGAAGAAGCTTGCTATTACCTTAGGAGTGAAGGCAGCAAAGTATGATTGGGTAATAATGACAGACATCTGTTGCTATCCAACGGGTGATAACTGGCTGCAAGCCATTGCCAGAAACTGCCAAGAAGACAAAGAACTCGTTGTGGGTTACACTCGTTATGAAGAAGAAACGCCTGCCTATCGACACTTTGAGCGACATTACTTGGCACGCTATTTCATGCGTGAATATCAGCATAATAAGGCTTACGCATGTCCGTTCAACGCCTTAGCTTTCCGTAAAAGCCGCTTCTTACGTGAGGAAGGATTCCGTGGAAACCTCAAGTATATACGTGGAGAATACGACTTCACAGTAAACAAATATGCGAAGAGAAACAACCTTGCGTTTGAAAATTCGATTGAGGGAACACTCATTGAAGAAGTGCCAACAGAGAAGGTTTGGCTCGGTACGCACCTTTTCTATATGGAGAATCGCCAACACTTGGAACGAACTCCACAGCATCGTTTCCTCCCATATGTCGACCAAACGGCATTACATGGCAACTACCTCTTGCAATGTATTGCACTTGTAGGATCACTCCTATTCGGTATGTGGACCATCGCTGTTGCTGCAGGACTATCGCTTATCATCTCTATCATTCTGCGCTTAGTCATTGGTAAGAAAGCACTGAGACGTTTTGATATTGATATTCCAGCATGGAAGATTATCCCATACGAGATTGCTATTGCATGGAAGCACCTTGGATATAAGTTAAAATATCATCGTGCAAACAAATATGACTTTATCTCTCACAAACTATAAATGCGCATCATCCATTACATAGACAGCATAAAGGCAGGCAACCTGCTATCTGATCACTTTCTACGACTCACCACAGCGCAGAAAGAGTATGCTGATGTCAAGACGATTACACAACAAGGTGATTTCAAGAAACTCCTTGCTGATTTTCAACCTGATATCGTTCATATTCATACCTGTTGGGAACATCAAGCAGCCAAACACGCCAGTTGGGCTGCAAAGAAGCATTGTGCGGTAGTGTTCTCACCACATTGGGCACTTGATGAGAGAGCAAGAACGACAGAGCAAAAGTCTACGAAGAAAGTGAAGACCCTACTCTATCAGGCGAAGATGGTACGAGGTATGGATGCACTCCTTGTGACTAACGAGCAGGAAAGACAGGATATTCTGCAGTTAGGATGGACAAAACGCATTGACATTGTGCAAGATAGCGTTCTAAACAGTTCGTTGAGTGATGACGATATGGCACAGCAAACGATAAGTTTCTATCGCAAAGTGCTTGACACACGCTATCAATTCGCCATGACAGCAATGGAGAAAGATGCTATTCCAAGCTTGTTACATGCTGGTTTGGCACAAGAGACAACCCACAACCTCTTGCCCAGCGACCAACTTCTAAACCTCCGAAGTCTTAATCCAGAA
>CAMUQM010000165.1 GCA_947095945.1 uncultured Prevotella sp. | reverse complement strand
CAGCGGTAGTATGATATACTTCCAGTTGATAATTACCAGAAACGATATTCTGCATTTTGAAGTCAACATCATAGCGACAAAGACAGTTTGTCATCATATCCTTGTCAGGATACAGAACGAGGATAATCTTCCCCTCACTACTGCTTACTCCTACATGGAACAGGTCTATAGCACAGTTATCCATAAAGTCTGCAAAGCGTGCATTGACAATATTATCCTCACCGAGTGAGAGGCGCAACACTGATTTCTGTCCTACAAAACTATTATAGTACTCAGGACGAGAATCCAACAAGGAAGCAGAAGTCTTGCAGCCTGACGACTTCACATCACTTACTCCAACACTCCCAACAACAGCGTTTTCCGTTGAACAAGATAACATCAACACTGATAGGCAGAATATAGCCAAACAATTAATTGATCTCCAATGTTTCATTCTTATTTCTATTAAAAGTTAGTCAATCAAGATAATACACGGCAAATATATAAAAAAACTTCAAATCTCCAAGCAATAGACTATAAAATATAGAAATATTAGAGGAGTTAAGCTAAATATAGTGAAATAATATCCTTTGTCTGTTGAGGAACTTAGAAAACACAAGCCAATATATTAATATAATCATGATGGAAGCCTATAGAAGTAAAACCTTACAATTTTTGTATTTGAATTAACTCCATTTAATTTCTAAATACCTACTGGCACAATGCCACACAGATTTTGTTTTGGAGATTGCGCATAGGTCCGTTGCTGAGTCCACCATTATTAATAACTGCGAAACAAAGCAGATGACCGTTAGAAGCTGTAAGATAACCCGCCAACGAACTGACACCTTTCACTGTACCAGTCTTCGCACGTACATTGCCAGCTGCAGCCGTACCACGCATTCGATTCCTCAAGGTTCCATCTACGCCAGCTATCGGTTGTGCATCAAGATAGGTATCATAGATATCTGAACGCTGATAAGCATAACGCAATAGCTTGGTTTCAAGTTCGGTACTTACATAGTTGTACAAAGACAAACCAGAACCATCAGCAACATAATAGTCACGAGGATTCAAGCCAATACGGCTGAAAAGAGCGTTCTCATACTGTCGACCAGCCTTTGCACTCGCCCATCGTGTGCCACCACTAGCAGCCAACTGATAGAACATTGATTCAGCGTAGAGGTTATCACTCACCTTCATCATACGATGGAGAACCTGTCGGATAGAATGTGTGCGCGTTGCTATCAAGCGAGCATTAGCTGGCATCTGACGTTCGTCAGTAAAACCATTGACCAGCACACCCATTTCCTCTAACTTACGAGAGAATCGATAAGTGAAATCGTCCTTACCATCAACCAACAAAGGAGAGAGGTTCGGATTCTTATCATCCCAGCACCAACCCTCGCCCAAGCGGTCACGATCCTTAAAAGAGAGGTCGGCATAGATGTTTCCTTCTATGGTCTTAATACCCTGATTACGTACGGCACGTGCCAACTCTGTCAAATCCGAAGAAGAGAACATCGGGTCCATTCCACCAACACAATAGAGGTCACCACGCAACACCTGAGTGGAATCGTCTATCTCACCTGTATAGTAAAGGCTTGTCGTAAAATCATAATCAGCACCGAATTTATCCAAAGCAGCGATAGCAGTCAGACACTTCATCGTAGAAGCAGGACGCATGTGTAAACGTTCACGGAACTGATAGACAGGCACATCATCCGTCAAATCCCAGACCATCACACTTGTCTGTACCGTTTCCAAAAGCGGACTACGGAGTATACCATCCAAACAAGCAGTGACATTCTCCTTCCAACTAAGACGACTATCAGTGGTGAAAGTAGGGATAATACTGTCGACATCTTCCTCTTCTTCACTGACAATAGTTGCAACCGTTGTTACCTTAGGCTGGGCAACTGCAACCGTTTTCGGATGCAGGATATTCGCAACCTCCGTACTGTCTAAATATACCTGTGCCTGTGTAGGCAGACTCAATACGACACTGAAGACCAATGCCGATAAGTATTTTAATTTCATAGCTCGTTATCTTTCTTTTCTATTCGTTTTTTCAGTGCTGACAGGAAACTATCAATATTATCAGGTTGTACGCTGACAACGCTACCATTCATCATTTCTAACAGTGCATAATGCCCCAGACGAAAAGCAAAAGGGCGTTTCTCAACTGTCTTCACATCGCTAAGAGAAACACGCTTATTCAGTCCTACTCGTCCTGTCTTTATCTGCAGAACATCGTCATCAGTCAACACGTATTTAGTATGAATGGCACGATCTACAGCTCTGATAGTCACAATGACAAGCAAGAAGCCCAGTACTACCATCAGACTACTCGTACGATGCCACAGACAGAAGAAGGCACCAAGGGCAAAAACCACAATGCCTCCCATGTCATTTATCGTTACTTTATGTTGGAAAGTTCTCATATTAACTGCAAAAGTACAAAAAAAAGCCTTTGCACGTCAATATATTACGCAAAAAGATAATGGCAACCAACAGGTGGTTGCCATTATTAGGGGGAGGGTTATTAGCCTAATTAGACCAATAGGGCGAATAAGCCAAATAGCCTTACACCAACTTTGCAATAATATCCTCGCGGCTACCCGGCAGCATATCAATGACTGGAATCTCAGGCATTGTATAGCAACCTGCGGCAAGGCGCATACTTGCACGTGCCACATTGATAAGCACCTGTGCGGTGAGAGCAGGGTTATTAATGCTCATATCGAAAGAGAAATGCTGGTTATGAGTCTTACCGCTCACACCCTTACGTGTCATGTGAACGCCATGACCAACATCGTTCAAAGCTGCTACGCTTGGTACAGCAAACACGTGCAACTCGTCGTGTGCAAAGTAGTCATCAGCCTTGAGTTCCTTCTTTACATCCTCAAGGTCAGCACCCTCTTCCAACTCAACGTAGACCATACGACGGTGGATTCCCTCACCGAGAGGAATAGTCATTGACAATGCTTCCTTAACGCCCTTCTTGCTGCGAGCCACAACAGAGTGACCCATTGAGCGCCCCGGACCAAAGTTGGTATAAGAAAGACCCTCTGGTGCGAGGCTCTCCATCAAGATACGAACGATTGAGTCAGAACCCGGATCCCAACCAGCAGCAATAACACTAACGGTGTTAGTACGCTTATTGTTCTCCATCTGCTTAGTGCGATAGTCAAGGATTGAACCGTGAATATCGAAAGAGTCTACTGTATTGATACCCATAGCAGTAATCTTCTCTGCAAACTCTGGACAGCTACGCGTTGGTGCAGCAAGAATGGCAACATCAACATCCTTCAGTTTTGTAATATCATCAACAACCTCATATGGGGTCAGCTCCAATGGTTTATCCTTGTCACCCTGACGACGAACAATACCTGCAATCTCAAAATCCGGTGCTGCTTCAAGTGCGTGAACACTATAAACACCAATGTTACCGTAGCCCACAACGGCTGCTCTAATCTTCTTCATATAACTTTAACTTTATATCGTTTAGTACTCGTTATCTGCTGCAAAAGTAACGTTTTCTTTGCAAAAAGTATCGGCTTAGCACATATTTTTAACACAATTATGTAGTTAAGAAAGTACCCCCTCCCCCAAGGGAGGGATGTAAAATGTACTATATGCTTTTGAATCAATACAGAAGGGAGGAAGGGAGGGAGGAGCACACCTCCTTATATTATAGAGGAGAAAAATGAAACGTTCCCTACATTCTGTATTATATTTTTACTTGTTTCTTTATCAAAATATTCATGGAAAAATGAATCATTCGATAAAGCTAAAAGAGGGCAGATAAAACCACCAAAAATACGCATTTTTAGCACCGTTGTAAGTCACTTATATTCAAACACATACAAGACCGTGCAAGAAAAGGTGCTTAACTGGACTCTTAAAGGGCGTTAGTTAGACCTCAAAAGGGCATCTTTTACAAGTCAATTAAGCCTTAATTAAAATCCAATAGATGCTTAATTGGATTTCTAGTACTCCTAAATAACCTATTTTTAGGGTATAATAACACGTAACTAAAAGCATCATTTCTCTCTATATCTGTAAATATTTTTCTAACACAACCAACAGCATTCCACCCAAAATTTACTCCACATTGGTAATCACACACCTCGCCTTATTAGGGAAGAGACTATGTGTTGGTCGTCAGTTGCTTTTCAGTTGCCTTTTATCATCCCTTTTTCTATTTTACACCTTATAATACAATAAACAGCACCCTTACTACGTTATCAATTCTGTATATACAAAACACCTTGCCACGGTAAGGATTATTTTTATTAGATTATGATAGAATACATCAGGGGCGAACTGGCTGACCTGACACCTGCATTGGCTGTTGTCGAAGCACATGGTGTTGGCTATGCACTGAACATTTCGCTTAATACTTATAGTGCCATACAGGGTAAAAAAGATATAAAACTCTATGTGCACGAGGCTATTATGACAGGTGGGCGTGACGACAACTATACGCTCTACGGCTTTGCTAACAAGCAGGAACGCTCGCTCTATCGACTGTTGATTACCGTTTCGGGGGTAGGTGCAAACACCGCACGTATGATTCTCTCATCACTGACACCTGCAGAACTCTGCAATGTCATTGCCAACGGTGA
>CAMUQM010000164.1 GCA_947095945.1 uncultured Prevotella sp. | reverse complement strand
CAGTTGGTAGGGAACATCTATTCACAACCATCTTCAGCCTATTCAGCAGAAGATTCTAAGCACAACAAACTTTCAGAAACCATCAACACCCAACACTCAACACCCAACACCCAGACGGCAATCCTCCTCTTAGCCTATACAAATCGTGCTGTTGACGAGATTTGTAATATGCTAACAGAGAATAAACTTGACTATATCCGCATCGGTAATGAGTTCAGTTGTGACCCGAAATATAGTGACCATCTGTTAAAGGAAGTGTTGGATGAAAATGCAACGCTCAACAGCATAAAGTCTACCTTAGCAGATGCCCAAATTGTTGTAGCCACAACCTCTACTATGAACAGCAATGCTACGCTCTTTAATATCAAGCATTTCGACCTCGCAATCATTGATGAAGCAAGTCAAATATTGGAACCAAATATCATTGGATTACTATCTACCCAGCATGCAGAAAGGCGTGCGATAAAACGGTTTATATTGATAGGCGACCATAAACAATTGCCTGCTGTGGTGCAACAACAGGACACTTTAGAAACGGAAGAAACCAATACTTTCCTCAAAAACATCCACCTTTTATCATGTGCCAACTCCCTCTTTGAACGCCTTATCCTAACAGAGCGGGCAGCAGGACGCACTGACTTTATCGGCACATTGCACAAACAAGGGCGAATGCATCCAGATATTGCTGACTTTGCTAATCGTAAGTTTTACGCACGCGAACAACTCGAGTGTGTGCCATTAGCGCATCAGTTGGAGCAGACATTAGCTTATAACGAAACGAGTGAGGACGAGACGGATGATGTTTTGAAGGCTCATCGTATGGTTTTCATCCCTTCAAAGCCGTGCCGACAACTGAATATTTCAGAGAAGGTAAACACGGAGGAGGCGCATATCATTACCGACCTGCTTAGACGTTTATACCGACAACTCGACAACAACTTTGATTCGCAAAAGTCTGTTGGTGTCATTGTACCTTACCGCAATCAGATTGCAATGATTAGAAAGGAGATTGAGAAGCTCGGTATTCCCGAACTCGAAGAAATCAGTATTGATACCGTTGAACGTTATCAGGGTAGCCAGCGTGACATCATCCTCTACTCCTTCACCATTCAAAGTCGCTATCAACTCGACTTCCTCACCGCCAACACGTTCTATGAAGACGGTCAACCCATTGATCGTAAACTGAATGTTGCCATTACAAGAGCCCGCAAACAGCTGATTCTTACCGGTAATGAACCAACATTAAGACAAAATCAAATCTTCGCAGAACTCATTGATTATATCAAAGAAAAGGGTGGATATTATGCAGAAAAGGCATAGTCTGAACAAGAGGGAATCTACAAACAAGACACACGTTTTCATCTTCTCTCCCTTATCATCTCCTTAACACACAGTAAAAAGAAGCAAAAAATAAAAGGAGGTTATGCCAGAAGTATCATTGGTAAAACCTGATACTCTGGTACAATCTCCTTTTATGATTTCTTTTGAAAAAGCTGATTTGACTTTAACCTAAATCGGTCATTAGAGCCTAAACATATTTTGTTTTATTATCGAGCAGATTGTTTGGCTTTGCAACGCAGGCGTAGCGGGCTACGTCAAGGTACAAAGACAGACAAGATGCCGATAAGAAAATAAAAGATGTTAGGAAAAAATGCCATAGTTAAGAATTATACATATTGTGGTCTAATAACCGATTTGGGTTTAATACAAGCCCTGCCTATGTGCCCAATCAATCGCATCTTGATGCGTTGTCATCTTTACGTTCTTATAGTTTCCCTCTATTGTACGAGTTGCTGTACCTTCTTTCCAAATATATTTATAACGGAGTTCTATCTCATTTGCACCCGTCTTTAGAAGATAAACATAACTTCCTTTCTGGAAAAGATGATCATCATAGCTGTATAGACCACCAACAGCAGAACCACCAGCAACCCAATCACCGCCCTTTGTTAAGTCAACAATCTGTCCAGCCTGACTCTTAGGAATAAAGAAAGCAACCATTTTACCCGAGATACCCAATGGATAGTTAACACCGATTCTACCTCCAAAATCACTGTAAAGAACAGGACTTACCCCATTATTTACTTCATTATCATCATCACTACCACAAGCACTAAGGCTAAAACACATTACCAATGCAAAAACACTGGATACAAGGACATAAGTCCACTTATGAATACTTTTACGCATATAATTTATTTTTTTTATAGTTAATCTAATCGCAAAGATAGCGTAAATATTGCAAATAAACAAGAAATAAACTACTTTTAAACAGAACTCAACACACATAAATACAAGACTTTATAACTAAAAGTGAGCATTATAGCCGATAAAACTTAAATCATACGTTCTCTATTAGATCGTATTACCCTTAAGCAAGTAAGCGCCTACATCGAATAACCATTAATTACTTTTTGACAGTATGACTCTTTTTTAACAACAAGTTGATATCTCCCCCGTCATATATTGCATGACGATTAGCGCTCAACACCATTGGTGCTTACCAACAACACCACTCGTGCTGAGCATCAACACCACCGCAAAACACTACTAACAAGCTTACACGAGATTATTTATTAGACTGCATAAAAGGGTAAACACAATTACAACTGACAAACAATAAAATTATAAAGTATAAGATATAAGTTTTGAATCAAAACTAATCATAATTATGAATTATGGTTTATAAATTGAGAGTTAAAACTAATCATAATTATGAATTATGAATTATGAATTATGAATTAACCACCCTCCTCCTGCCGTTATTCGGCTGATTTTCCGTAACTTTGCAGGCAGATAAAAAGAAACAAAAGATGAAGATAGAAGAGCAAATTACCGTTGCTGCACTTGCAGCTGTCAAGGAGTTGTACGGAACAGAAGTTCCTGAAAAGATGATTCAGCTGCAGAAGACACGCAGCGACTTCGAGGGTAACCTCACACTCGTCACCTTCCCACTGCTGAAGACTTCACATAAGAAGCCTGAAGATACGGCACAGGATTTAGGTGAATACCTGAAGAAGAACTGTAAGGCTGTAGCTGACTTCAATGTTGTAAAGGGCTTCCTCAATCTCGTTATTGCACAGGCTGCATGGACAGGACTGTTGAATGACATCAACGATGACGAGAAGTTCGGTGAGAAGCGTGTGACAGACGAGAGTCCATTGGTGATGGTCGAATACTCTTCACCTAACACCAACAAGCCACTTCACCTCGGTCACGTTCGTAACAACCTGCTTGGTTGGTCATTGGCACAGATTATGGAAGCCAATGGTAACAAGGTTGTAAAGACGAATATCGTTAATGACCGTGGTATCCATATCTGTAAGTCAATGCTGGCTTGGCAGAAATGGGGCAATGGTATCACACCAGAGCAGGCAGGCAAGAAGGGCGACCACTTAGTTGGTGACTTCTATGTTCTCTTCGACAAGCACCTTAAAGAGGAGTGCAAGCAGCTGCAGGAGCAGTATGAGAAAGAGGGTTTGACAGCCGATGAGGCAAAAGAAAAGGCTGAACACGAGGCTCCACTGATGAAGGAAACACGCGATATGCTCGTGAAGTGGGAAGCTAACGATCCTGAGATTCGCGGTTTGTGGGAAATGATGAACAACTGGGTATATGCTGGTTTTGATGAGACTTACAAAGCATTGGGCGTTGGTTTCGATAAAATTTACTACGAATCAAGCACTTATCTCGCTGGTAAGAAGAAAGTGGAAGAAGGTCTTGAGAAGGGACTCTTCATCCGCAAGGAAGACAACTCCGTATGGGCTGACCTCACAAATGAGGGTTTGGACCAGAAACTTCTGCTGCGTAAGGATGGCACATCGGTTTATATGACACAGGATATTGGTACTGCAGAGATGCGTTTCAATGACTACCCTATCGACAAGATGATTTATGTTGTTGGTAACGAGCAGAACTATCACTTCCAAGTTCTTTCTATCCTCTTGGATCGTTTAGGCTTCAAGTGGGGTAAAGACCTTGTACATTTCTCATACGGTATGGTTGAATTGCCAAACGGTAAGATGAAGAGCCGCGAAGGAACAGTGGTTGATGCAGATGACCTTGTTGCTTCAATGATTGAGAATGCGAAGAGTCTTAGCGAGGATAAGGTGAACAAGTTGGAAGGTATCACTGAGGAAGAGAAGAACGAGATTGCACGTATCGTGGGTATGGGTGCCTTGAAATATTTCATCCTTAAGGTCGATGCGCGCAAGAATATGCTCTTCAACCCAGAGGAGTCTATCGACTTCAATGGTAACACTGGACCATTCATTCAGTACACTTACGCACGTATTCGCAGTATTCTCCGTAAGGCTGAGGCGCAGAATATCACCTTGCCTGCATCACTCAACGACGATGCTCCACTGAACGAGAAGGAGATTGCACTCATCCAAAAGCTCAACGACTTTGGTGCTGCTGTCGCTCAAGCTGGTATTGACTATAGCCCAAGCGGTATTGCTAACTACTGCTATGAGCTGACTAAGGAGTTCAACCAGTTCTATCATGACTACAGCATCCTCAACGCTGATACCGAAGCAGAGAAGATTACCCGCCTAATGATTGCCAAGAATGTGGCTAAGGTCATCAAGAACGGTATGGCATTGCTCGGTATTGAAGTGCCTGAGAGGATGTA
>CAMUQM010000163.1 GCA_947095945.1 uncultured Prevotella sp. | reverse complement strand
CACTTGTTCGTACTTCTGCAGAAATACCTAATAGCCTTTCATTAGCAGGTAAGGGTGTTGTGGACGAACTACCATTCCGTCATGCACTCTATCTTGCTATTGACATCTTCCGCAATCGTGCAGAATATGATGCACCAATGGGCAATCCACTTCCAAAGCTTTACAAGGAAAGAAGGGACGAAAGCGACAAGGTGCGCTTTGCTATTCCACGTAAGCGTGAGGATCGCATACCAAACAATGGTGAAAACCGTAATACGAAGGAGACACACTAAGCGTGTCTTCCTTCATTCCTTACGACAAATATAAATAAGAAGACTTATGAACAAAAAGTTTCAGAACATCTTCTTCACATTTGGCTTGGTTGTACTCTGTATAATGGTGTACAACCTTGACTTTGCTGATGCATGGCAGAAAATCCAGCACGCAGGCTATTGGTTTTTTGCTGTAGTTGTCCTGTGGGCATTCCTTTACATCTTTAATACAGCTGCATGGTATACGATTATACACAATCAGACAGAAGACGTAGAGGAACGAAAAAAAGTTTCATTCTTTTGGCTTTATAAGGTTACAATATCAGGCTTTGCACTTAATTATGCAACTCCGGGCGGACTTATGGGTGGTGAACCATACCGTATCATGGAACTGACACCGAAGATAGGAGCCGAAAGAGCAACGTCTTCCGTCGTCCTTTATGCGATGACCCACATCTTCAGCCATTTCTGGTTTTGGCTTATTTCTATCTTTCTTTATATCCTTACGCAGCCTGTTAATCTACTGATGGGTATAATGTTAGCAGTAGTATTTGCCTTCTGCGTATCTGCTATTTGGTTCTTCCTTACAGGCTATAAGAAAGGTTTGGCAGTCCGTGTGATGAACCTTGTTCGGCATATTCCTTTTGTTAAGAGATGGGCAAAACCCTTTGTTGCCAACCATAAGGAAGAACTTGACAGGATTGACACACAGATAGCATCACTCCACAATCAAAACCCTTGCACCTTCCTCACCGTCGTTCTGCTTGAATTGTCTTGCAGAATTTGCAGTGCATTGGAGATATTCTTTATTCTTCTGGTACTGCTCCCATCTGTCAATTACTTTGATTGTATTCTCATCCTTGCCTTCACCTCACTTTTTGCCAACATGCTTTTCTTCATGCCTCTACAATTAGGCGGTCGCGAAGGAGGCTTCCTCATGTCTATAAAAGGCTTAGGACTAACGCTCGAAGCAGGTATTTTTGTTGCCTTACTTGTTCGCATCCGTGAACTCATTTGGACAGCTATTGGCTTGTTACTTATCAAGTTGGACAGGAAGAAAAACAAGTAATCAACACTCGATAGATTTATACACTGCAAATTATTTTCATGTAAATAATTCTTTTTCTTCATGAAAAGAAACAATTATGTTCACGAAAATAAATATTTCTTTTCATGAAAATAATTCAGAACAAGTTGCTTTATTCCATCTGAGAATAGCAGAGAAAGACAGAAAGAAAGTTGTTAAAGTCTGCCAAAGTTGCAGCTTATTCAAATAAAATAGGTAAATTTGTCAGTTAAATGAATACAACAGAATTACAGAGAACCAAACAACGATATAACATTGTTGGTAATTGCGATGGGCTAAATCGTGCTTTGGATGTTGCCTTACAGGTAGCACCCACAGATTTGTCTGTGCTGATTATCGGCGAGAGCGGTGTCGGTAAGGAGATTATCCCTCGTGTTATCCACGACAACTCTCCCCGCCGTCGCGAGAAATACTTTGCTATTAACTGTGGTTCTATCCCAGAAGGAACCATTGATAGCGAGCTTTTCGGACACGAAAAGGGTTCGTTCACGGGAGCTATTGGCGAGAGTGAAGGCTATTTCGGTATAGCCAATAAGGGAACGATTTTCCTTGACGAGGTGGGCGAACTTCCTATAGCTACACAAGCCCGATTGCTCCGTGTACTTGAGACTGGCGAATATATTCGCGTTGGAGGACAAGAAATCCGCAAGACCGACGTACGTATCGTAGCTGCAACCAACGTAAATATGCAAAAAGCTGTTAGCGAAGGTAAGTTCCGTGAAGATTTATACTATCGTCTTAATACGATTCCTGTCCAGATGCCTCCACTCCGTGATCGTGGCGAAGATATCGTTCTTCTCTTCCGTCTCTTTGCTATGCAAATGGCAGAAAAGTATCGTCTTCCAAAGATTACGCTCACTGATGAGGCACGTCAAATTCTGCTACAATACAAATGGCCAGGCAATGTTCGTCAATTGAAGAACATCACAGAGCAAATGTCTGTCCTTAGCGAAAAGCGCGAGATTGATGCAGAAACATTGTTACATTTCATTCCACGTGACCAAGATAGCACACAACTCGCAACGATACAAAGCGGTAGTACGCACAGCTATGAGAGCGAACGTGAACTTCTCTACAAGATTCTCTATGAGTTGAGAGGCAATGTAAGCGACTTACGTCGTGACCTTAACAATGTTCGTAAGCAGTTAGAAGAAAGCAGACAACTCAATGGTGCGAGCGGTTTCCAGCCTGCCCCACCAACAGTTTCTAATCTTCCTGCAACCTCTAACAAGCAAGCTATCACCCCTACAAGTACCATTGAACAGGTTGAAGATGCCGTGGCAGAGGAAATATCTGAACCAGAAACGCTCAACCTCAACGACATTGGAAAGCAACTTGTAGAGAAAGCATTAGAGCGTAACAATGGAAATCGTAAGAAAGCTGCTTTAGAGTTAGGCATCAGTGACCGCACACTCTATCGCCGTATCAGACAATACGGATTAGACAAAGATTAATCAATAGCTACGAAAGGGCTTCTACACTCTTAGAAAACAATGAAGATAGGAAAGGAACTCACATCTATCCGCCCACTGACATGGGGTGTAACAGCAATCTGCTTGCTCTTGTTAGCAGCTTGCAGTGTATCCTATAAATTTAATGGTGCAAGTATTGATTATAGTAAGGTACGCACTATTCAGATTGCAGACTTCCCTATTCGCTCGACATATGTATGGGGACCAATGGGACCAATGTTTAACAATCAATTGAAAGATGTCTTCGCCAATCACACCCGCCTACAACAAGTAAAGCGTAATGGAGATATGAAGATAGAGGGTGAAATCACACAGTATCAGCAACGTAACAAGAGCGTATCAAGCGAAGGATATTCTGCACAGACAGAGCTTTCCATCACTGTTAACGTACGCTTTACGAACAATACAAATCATAGCGAGGACTTTGAACGTCAGTTCACAGCCACAGCAAGCTATGAAACAGTACGCAGTTTGAATTCTGTACAAGAGGAACTCGTCACACAGATGGTGAAGGATCTTACCGACCAGATATTCAATGCAACCGTTGCTAACTGGTAATCAAACCCATATCACCGCTTTAATTTCATTGACTATTATTCTTATCACCCCTCTAAAATGCCTGTCACTCTATGGATATAGCCAATCTTATTAATCATCCGGAGAATCTAAACAAGGAGACCTTATACGATCTCCGGAGTATGCTTGCGCTCTATCCTTACTATCAGCCGGCTCGTATCCTGTTGTTGCAGAACCTTTTTCTGCTCCACGACCCTACCTTCGATGATGAGTTACGACGTGCAGCAGTATATATATCCGACCGTCATATCCTCTTCAAACTCGTTGAGGAAGCTCATTATCAGCTAATTCCACAACAGAAAAAAGCAGCTAAGCAGTCGGCAACTATCAAGACTGAAACAGCTGCAGGGCAAGAGCAAGACCGCACAACATCGCTTATCGACACCTTCTTAGAGCAGATTCCTGAGGAGGAAGAGGCAACACAAGAAACGGAAGGAAGGCGTAAGCCAACACCTGCCGATGCTACAGTAGACTACGTTGCTTATCTCTTAGAAAGCGAAAGCAAGCAAAATGAGGATGTTACTCCACAATTGAGAGGGCAAGAACTTATCGATGACTTCATCTTCAATGAAAGAGGTAAAATCACTTTACAAGACGAAACAGAATACGAACCAGAAGAAAACGACCACAATGAAGCGGCTGAGAATGAAGATACTGGCTACTTCACTGAGACATTAGCACGAATTTATATAAAACAAGGTAGATATTCCAAAGCATTGGAAATTATTAGGCGATTAAATTTGGTATATCCGAAAAAAAATCGTTACTTTGCAGACCAAATACGATTTTTGGAGAAATTGATAATAAATAACAATAAAAAATAAGACAAGAAAATGTACACGTTATTCGTAATCCTTATCGTGATTGCAGCACTCTTGATGATTGGTGTCGTTCTGATTCAAGAATCAAAGGGCGGTGGTCTTTCATCAAACTTCTCATCATCTAATGCTATCATGGGTGTTCGTAAGACTACAGACTTCGTAGAGAAGACTACATGGGGCTTAGCTATCGCAATGGTTGTCATCAGCGTAGTAAGTGCTTATGTTGCCCCATCAGCAAACACAGATGCAAGTGTTATCGAGAAAGCTGCAGTACAGGACAATACAACAAACCCTAACAACTTGCCTAACTTCGGTGCAAGCCAGCAGAAGCAGGCTGCTCCAGCAGCACAGGCTCCAGCAACACCAGCAGCACCAGCAAAATAAAGGGATTTGATAAAAAAGTACGGGAAATATTTGGTCAATCCAAATAAAACCCGTACCTTT
>CAMUQM010000162.1 GCA_947095945.1 uncultured Prevotella sp. | reverse complement strand
CTGGTAGTGTTATTGCACGTTCAGCAACTGGATATTTGGGTAGAATGGTTGATCCTGAAACAAATACAACTGTTACAGGTAACCTTATGTCACAATTCCATGTACTAAGTAATTTTGAATTGCCTGCAAAGGACTCTATTATGAGTCGTGATGCAAACAATGAGATTATTGCTGATTCATGCGATATAAGACTGTACTATAGCACTTATTATGGCGACTCACTTAGCCAGATGAAGCTAACAGCATACGAACTTTCTAAGCCTGTTGAGGAAGGGAAAACATATTATTCAAACTTCGATCCAGAAGCACAAGGCTATATCCGACCTGCTGCACAAGGTGGTATTGCAGAGAAACGTTCATTCACATTGACAGACTACACAGAAGCTGACAGCATCAGAAACAAGAAAAATTATAATCGTAATATCATTGTACGCTTGAACAACCAGTACAAGGATAAGAGTGGTGTGACCTACAAGAACTACGGAACCTACCTACTCCGCAAGTATCAGCAGAATCCAACTGCATTCCGTAATCCTTATCGCTTCTTGCATGAAATCTGCCCAGGTTTCTATTTCAAGATAGATGGTGGCTCAGGTTCAATGGCACATATACAGGTTGCACAGTTGAATATATACTTTAAAAACAAACAAAACGGTAAGGTTTCAGAGATATCAACCAACTTTGTTAGTACAGAAGAGGTTCTTCAGTTGACAAACTTCTCTAACGATAACACCCAGTTACAAAAGTTAGCAAAGGAGTCTGGGCACACCTACCTCAAGACTCCAGCGGGCTTGTTTACGAAGTTGACACTTCCTGTGTCTGACATTATGGCAGGGCATACCAATGACTCTATTAACTCAGCTAAAATTATACTCTACCGAGAGAATAATAGTTCAACATCCGATTATCAGTTTGGAATACCGCAGAATGTTGTGATGGTTCCAGCAGATAACCTACAGTCCTTCTTCGCAAACAACCGACTGCCAGATAACAAGACCTCATTCCTTGCATCTTATAGCAAGACGATAAATGGTTATGTATTCAACAACATTTCAGGAATTGTCAACCTCTTTGCACGCAATACATCAATGCCTGCATGGGGTAAGGTTGTGATAGTGCCAGTTGAATTGAAGACCGTTACACAGGGTTCAGGCAGCAGCCAGAAAACAATTATTACCAAGGTTTCCCACGACATGGGGCTCTCAAGCACTAAGCTATTGGGCAACACTTCAAGCGGAAAGAATATTCAAATTTCGATTATATACGGTAAGTTCAATGGCAGATAACTTCTTGGAACGTCATCGTGAAGAATATGAGCAGCGCAAAGCGGCTTGGCTTCGCAAGAAAAAACACTTG
Organism: uncultured Prevotella sp.; assembly: GCA_947095945.1. Lineage (GTDB taxonomy): Bacteria > Bacteroidota > Bacteroidia > Bacteroidales > Bacteroidaceae > Prevotella. The sequence continues at coordinate 3,348 of CAMUQM010000162.1, read as the reverse complement.
GGACGACAACCCAAAGCAAGACTTCAGAAGCCTGACGACGAAGCACTGTAATGGAATATAAAATATAGAATCGGACTTACAATATACCTGTATGTCCGATTCTTTGCTTTTGGCACACCTTTTGTTTATAACCTCCTATTAATACAGGATGTATTGTCCATAGATACAAGTAAAGAAAAAGAAAGGTTAGGATATGATGAATCAATTCTCCCCCAAGGTCTCTGAAATACTTTCATTCAGCAGAGAGGAAGCAGAACGACTGACAAATACATCGGTTGCTCCCGAGCATATCATGCTCGCCATTCTGAGAGAGAAGTCAGGACCAGTATGGGAACTATTCAATCAATGGAAGATTGACATAGATAACATAAAGAAAGAAATAGAAAGAAGTATTCAGGAGGAAGCTATTGACACAACCACTTCAGTACCTGATATGCTACTGAACGAGCAGGCAAATAACATATTGAAATTAGCTGTACTTGAAGCTCGTATGCAGCACACACAAACAGTAGATATCCTTCATCTCTTCCTTGCAATTCTGCACGATTCTTCTAACAATGGTGCAAAGAAGGTTATAGAAGAAAGTGGATTCAATTATAACAACGCTATATCAATGTTACAACGCGAAAACCAACCAAAGAATGGTATAGGAATGGCCGATGAAGAGGAAATGGATGATGACATGATGTCTTCATCGTCTTCTGAAAACAGCAATAATGCCAAAACAACACAGGCTCCACGTACAAAATCAAAGACACCGGTGCTCGACAGCTTCGGAACAGATCTCACACAAGCAGCAGCAGAGGGTAAACTCGACCCAGTTGTAGGCAGAGAGAAAGAGATTATGCGTGTCAGTGAGATTCTCGGTAGAAGAAAGAAGAATAATCCTATTCTCATTGGTGAACCCGGTGTTGGTAAAAGTGCAATCGTTGAGGGTTTAGCACAGCTTATCGTAAAGCATCTCACATCTCCTATTCTCTTTGACAAACGTGTCATCACACTTGACTTGACAGCTGTGGTGGCTGGTACGAAGTATCGTGGTCAATTTGAAGAGCGTATTCGTGCATTGATTAAGGAAATCGAACAGAATCCTGACATCATTGTCTTTATTGATGAGATTCACACACTCATTGGAGCAGGTTCTTCACCGGGTTCGATGGATGCTGCTAATATCCTCAAACCAGCTTTGGCAAGAGGCACTATACAGTGTATTGGTGCAACAACATTAGACGAGTACCGCAAGTCAATCGAAAAGGACGGAGCTTTAGAGCGGCGTTTCCAAAAGGTGCAGGTGGAACCAACAACGGTTGAGGAGACACTGCAGATTCTTGAAAACATCAAAGACCGCTATGAAGCACATCATCACGTAAGCTATACAGAGGATGCTCTGAAGGCTTGTGTGAGGTATGCTGACAGATATATCACCGACCGATTCTTCCCAGATAAGGCGATAGATATTATTGACGAAGCTGGTTCACGCATCCATCTACAGCACGTAAAGGTGCCACAATCAATCCTTGATACTCAGAAAGAGATAGAAATTGCACAAGAGAAGAAGCAAGCTGCAGTAAAAAATCAGAACTTTGAACTGGCTGCAAGCTTCCGTGATAAGCAGACGGAACTGGAAAAGACACTGAAAGAAGAGCAAGCGAAGTGGCAAAATGGTGATACCGAAGACAAGGTTGAAATCAATGAAGAAGCCATTGCTGACGTTGTTTCTATGATGACAGGTGTACCTGTTCAGCGTATGCAGGAGGCTGAAGGCGTTAGACTAAAGAACATGGATGCTGAACTTAAGCAGGTTGTTGTTGCACAAGATGCAGCTATCAATAAGATGGTAAAGGCTATCCAGCGTAATCGTGTAGGTTTGAAAGACCCTAACCACCCTATCGGTGCGTTTATGTTCTTAGGACCTACGGGTGTTGGTAAGACCTATCTTGCCAAACGACTGGCGGAAATGATGTTTGGTTCTTCAGACGCTTTGATTCGAGTTGACATGAGCGAATACACAGAAAGTTTCAACACCTCTCGCCTTGTTGGTGCCCCTCCGGGCTACGTTGGCTATGACGAAGGTGGACAGCTGACTGAGAAAGTGCGCCGTCATCCCTACTCTATTGTCTTACTTGATGAGATTGAGAAGGCACATGGAAACGTGTTCAACATGTTGTTGCAAGTACTTGACGAAGGTCGATTGACTGATGGAAACGGTCGTTTGATAGACTTCCGCAACACGGTGATTATCATGACATCAAATGCGGGTACACGTCAATTGAAAGAGTTTGGACAGGGTGTTGGTTTCAAGGCAACAAACCTAAATGGTCTCTCACAGAGTGAAGGCGATAAGGAGCGTGCTCGTGCTATCATTCAGAAGAGCCTGAGCAAGCAGTTTGCGCCAGAGTTCCTCAACCGTTTGGACGAGATTATCACTTTCGACCAACTCGACCTCGAAGCTATCAAGAAGATTATCAACATCGAACTCAAGGGTTTGTTCAAGCGTGTGCACGAATTGGGCTACGAAATGGAGATTACAGATGAAGCCAAAGAGTTTGTTGCAAGCAAGGGATATGATGTTCAGTTTGGTGCTCGCCCATTGAAGCGTGCTATCCAAAATCATATCGAGGATGGACTGAGTGAACTGATTCTCTCTGGCGAAATCAAGGCTGGTGACACTATCAAAGTATCTAAAGAGAAAGATAGTGAGAAACTAAAGTTTGATGTTGTATCAGCTGAATAAAATCTAAGGGAAGGAATAAACATCTCCTACCCTTACCAAATTTGTAATATAAAAGTCATCTTTAAAGAATAAACTAATGCTTAGTTGCATTCCAATTAAGCCTTAATTGACGTTCAAAAGATGCTTAATTGAAGCCTTAAAGGTGCTTAGTTAGACGCTAACTAAGCACCTTTTCTTATGCTATTTTACAACACATTGATTAACTGAAAGTTACAGACACGACAAAAAAGGTTCTTTATTAAGAAAAAACATGTAGAATGCCGAATTATATTGTAATGATATTTCTAATCCCTGCGTTCAGATTCTACTTTAGCTTTCATTCCACCACATAATGAAGATTATACCTGCACAAACTGCGCCAATGAAAAATATAGAAGAAATGACATGCCAAACGGCATTATTCTTATGACTTTCAAATTTATGGAAATAGCCTATATATTCATCATTTTTTTGACTAAAGAAGTAGGTAAACAGTAAGGAGAGAACACAAGTGATTATAAGAGATATATGGAAATGGGAATTCTGAATAGGAAGTATTCTAAATTTCTTGAAAACTGATAGAATAAGCATTTCATAAGGAACAAACATAAAAGCTAATGTTCCTTCTGCACGCG
>CAMUQM010000161.1 GCA_947095945.1 uncultured Prevotella sp. | reverse complement strand
TCAGGGATGAGTTTTGCGCCAACACGTTGTTCAATTGGTTTGAGAACCTTGAACGAATAGATGATAGGCGACTTCTTTACACTCACCACTTCACCCGCTTTGATAGTGTGGGAAGGTTTTACGTTGATACCTTTTATTGTGACACGACCATTTTTGCAGGCATCTGCAGCGATGGAGCGGGTTTTATAGATGCGGGCAGCCCATAGCCATTTGTCAATTCTTGCAATATCGTTCATAGTCTCATACTGTATTAAAGAGGATGTGCGATTATTTCTTTCCGAGTTTATTAAACTGGTTCATCGTGATGTCAATACCAGCAAGTACAAAGCTCTTGATGATGTCTACACCCAAATCAATAGCTGGTTGGAGTTCTTTCATATCCTCGTCAGAGTAGTGTCCGAGTACCCAGTCAACTTGTCCGCCACGTGGATAGTCATTACCAACACCCATACGCAGACGAGCATAGTTCTGTCCGATGAGTTGTTGGATATGACCAAGTCCGTTGTGACCTCCATTTGAACCATTTCCTTTCAAACGGAAGGCACCTAATGGCAGAGCAACATCGTCAGAGATAACCAAGAGTCGGCTTTGGTCGATATTCTCTTTGTTAAGCCAGTAACGCACGGCATTTCCAGAGAGATTCATAAAAGTCGTAGGCTTCAAAAGAATAATCTTTCGACCCTTGACCGTTGTCTCTGCAACGAAACCATATCGTTTATCCTCAAAAACAATATTGGACGCTTTAGCGAAAGCGTCCAATACCATAAATCCTGTATTGTGTCTGGTTCCCTCGTATTCATAGCCGGGGTTACCCAATCCACAAATCAAATACTTGTCCAAATTCTTATATTGAATTAATTATTGTCGTAGAGATTACTCTGCCTCAGCAGCGGCAGCCTGCGCAGCCTGAATAGAGTTACGTGTAGCCTTGATAGAGCAAACTACAACCTCCTTTGGAGTTACCAACTCAAGACCCTCAAAGCTCAGCTCGCCAACCTTGATACTCTTACCAAGACGAAGCTCAGTAACGTTGATGTCGAGGTGCTCTGGAATCTGCTGATAAGGAGCCTTGACGTTAATCTTACGGATAGACATGTTCATACGACCACCATCGCGAACACCCTGTGCCAAACCTACGAGCTTAACTGGTACGCCCATAACGATTGGCTTCTGATCGTTAACCTCATAGAAGTCCACGTGGAGCAATGCGTCTGTTACTGGGTGGAACTGGAGTTCCTTAAGAACTGCAGTGTGTCTCTCGCCGTCGATAATCAACTCTACAACGTAGATGTGTGGAGTATAAACCAACTTACGCAACTCTGACATAGAAGCTGTGAATGAGAAAGCTACTGGCTTACCGTCATTCTTTGCCTCACCATAGAGGTTACATGGAATCAAACCTTCCTTACGAAGTTGCTTTGAAGCTTTCTTTCCAAGGTCTGTACGCTTCTGACCTGATACTTTAATTTCTTTCATAATTTTGTGTTACTCTAAATTAATATGAACTTTAATTCGCCATCACACACTGAGAGACTAAGGAATTGGAAATCTAATGAAAATCACAACTTTCAATCCTCAATTTGCAAAAAGCGCTGCAAAGTTACTTCTTTTCAATGGATTGAGCAAGTAATCTCTTAAAAAACATAGAAAAAGATATTTAATGCTTGCACGTACGAAGGAATTTTCCTACATTTGCAAAATAAAGTATTCAATACGAAACACAATCTTTAGAATAGACAATGATCAATAGGGAATTAATAAGAATTAAGATAGTCCAGTTAACCTATGCATACTATCAGAACGGTAACAGGAATATGGACAATGCTGAGAAGGAATTACTCTTCAGCTTGGCGAAAGCGTATGATCTCTACAATTACCTCTTGGCCTTAATCGTATCAATCACGCAAGAGGAGCGCCATCGCGTGGAGATAGCTGCTACTCGTGCTGCCCGTGAGGGAACAGAGGCTCCCTCAAGTCGTTTTGTAAACAATAAGTTCGCTGTTCAGTTAGAAGAGAATAAGCAGCTCAACCTTTTCATTGAATCACAAAAGCGTCGCTGGGAAGATGATATGGAGGCTGTGCGTAAACTCTGTGATCAGATAGAACAGAGCACTATCTACCAAGAGTACATGGATAGTAATGACGATTCATACGAGACAGACCGTGAAGTGTGGCGTAAGATATATCGTACACTCATACAGGAGAATGCTGACTTGGATGCTATCTTGGAGGAGAAGAGTCTTTATTGGAATGATGATAAGGAGGTTGTTGATACTTTCGTTATCAAAACTATCAAGCGTTTCGATTCTGCCAATGGAGCTGATCAGGAACTTCTGCCAGAGTATCGTGACGAAGAGGATCGTGACTTTGCAATAAAACTCTTCCGTTCAACAATCCTCAATGCTGATGACTATCAGCGTTATATGAGCGAGTCAAGCCGTAATTGGGATTTCTCTCGTTTGGCTTATATGGATGTTGTCATCATGCAGATTGCTATTGCAGAGATGCTTACATTCCCTAATATTCCAGTAACGGTGACTATTAATGAATATGTTGACTTGGCTAAGTTGTATAGTACACCGCGTAGTGGCGGATACATCAATGGTATGCTTGATACGATTGCACGTCATCTCATACAGACTGGTAAGATGATGAAGATAATGCCAGAGCCTCGTCCACGTTATCCTCGCAACGACCGTCAAGACGATAGAGCACCTCGTCGTGAGGGACGTCGCCCAACGATAGCGCAGACTTCAGCTCAGCGTGTAGCTAATCGTCAACAACAAGAAACAGAACAACAAGTAGAGGATAAGGAATAAGCGCACAGCTTATAGGCTTTAAGAGGCGTAATGATGGATGTTTTAAGCGTTAAAACGATAAGTTCTTCAGAAAGATTATCAACGCTAATACTTGCTTATCATTTCCTATTCATTCTCATAAATTTTAGAATATAATAACTTATAAATAATGAATACAGCATTAATCCTCGCAGCACAGGCTGCAGGTCAAGGCAGCCCAATGCCTATGATTATCATGATGGTAGCTATCTTTGCCATCATGTGGTTTTTCATGATTCGTCCACAGCAGAAGAAGCAGAAAGAAATTCGTGCTTTCCAGAACGCACTTTCAGTAGGTGCTTCTGTTGTAACTGGCGGCGGCATCTATGGTATAGTAAAGCATATCGACATGACAACCAATAAGGTTGAAGTTGAGATTGCACGTGGTGTTGTTATCACTGTTGACAAGAACTACGTATTTGCAGACGTACAGGCTTCTCAGCAGGCACAAACAAAGTAATTCTTAGTGACAGAAAAGAAGGAAAGCATTTGATGAAAACAAGCAAATCGCTTCATACATTCAGTACCTTCAGGAACTTCTTGTTGAGGATATTCAACAAGGAGTTTCTGATTTTTTTGTTTTTCTTGGTATTGAGTGGTGGGTTCTGGTTGATAATGACACTGAACGAAACCTATGAGCGTGAGTTCAGTATACCACTTCGCATGACGGATGTTCCTCGCAATGTGGTTATCACCAGTGAGCCTGATTCTGTTGTCCGCTTTACTGTGCGTGACAAGGGATATATGATTGCTTTTTATGAGCTTGATAATACTTTCCACCCTATATATGCAGACTATCGGCTTTATAGCGATGGACAAAGCAAGGGACATATACCTGTTGGTGACATCCAACGTCAGATTTATCCTCAACTGTCTAAGAGTTCAAAGATAACTGTGGTCAAGAATGGCAAGTTCTCTTTCTCTTTCAACTTTGGTCGTCATAAGTCGGTACCTGTACGTCTTTTGGGAACAGTTACACCGGGTGATAATTATTATCTTGCTCGTGTAGACTTTACTCCTGATAGTGTTCAGGTCTATGCTGCTCGAAATGTGTTGGATAGTATCCAGACAGTCTACACAGAGAGACAGCAGATTACTAATTTTACAGATGTCAAGGAATTGACTGTAGACCTCCGTAAGTTTACGAATGCCAAGTGTATTCCTTCCAGAGTGAAGATGAAACTCTATCCTGACGTGCTAACAGAGGAGAGTGTTGAGGTTCCGATTGAAGCTATTAATTTGCCTGCTAACAAGGTGATACGTACTTTCCCAAGCAAGATAAAAGTAAACTTCGTTGTGGGTGCCTATCGTATGCGCTCAATGCCGAAGAATGCTGAGACAAAGGAACTTCTCCCTGTTGGCTTCCGTGTTGTCGTCAACTACGAAGAAATACAGAAGAGTAATACAGAGAAATGTCCTGTTTATGTGATTAGTTCTCCTAATGGTGTGCGCAACGTACGTACAGCAGTAAGCACGGTTGATTACCTCATTGAGCAGCGATGATAATAGCGTTGACTGGTGGTATCGGTAGTGGAAAGTCTTACGTCTGTAAGCTACTTGCTGAGCGGGGAATCTTCGTTTACGATTGCGATGCGCACGCAAAAGAGTTGATGCGTAGCTCTCAACCACTACAAAAACAGCTATCAGCACTTGTTGGTGACGATGTCTTTCGTGATGGTGTCTTGCAGAAAGCCATTCTTGCTGCCTATCTTCTTCAGAGTGAAACGCACGTTCAGGCTGTTAATGCAGTTATACATCCTGCTGTAGCTCGTGACTTTGAACAGTCGGGGCAGACGTGGCTTGAGAGTGCAATACTCTTTGATAGTGGCTTTGATAAGCGTACCCATATAGATAAAGTGGTATGTGTTACGGCTCCAGAAGAAG
>CAMUQM010000160.1 GCA_947095945.1 uncultured Prevotella sp. | reverse complement strand
TGCTTTGCGATATTCGTTCAATAGTTTGATATCTACTCCTTTGCCTTCAAGCTCAGCTTTCTGTTGCTTGTCAAGTTGAGCTTTTTGATTTTCAAACTCCTGATTATGCAATTCAGCTTCAGTCTTTTGTTGCTCTTGAAAGGCATTAAGTTCATTATTAAGTGCCTTTACAGACCTATTGAAAGCAGCATCAAGTTCCTTCAAGTCCTTTTCGTTCTTAGCATCATTCTTAGCTTGTCTTTCTTTCTCATCTTCAACTTTAAGAGTGGCATCATTGAATGCACGCATACGTAACTCTTGTTCGCTTGAGATTATTTCCTGCTCTTCCATCTCTAATTTATGCCATTGGTTCTGCAGGTTCTGTCTTTTTGTAGGTATTTGTTCTGCCTCCACTCTTAACTGAGTAGCCTCTTGACGTAATGGTTTAAGTAGGTTACCATACTTCTTACCGAGTTTAGATATTTCCTCTTGAAGGGTCACTGGCAGTTGTGATAACTGTCTATTCAATAGCTGAAGTTGGCTCTCTAAATTTTTCTTCTTTGTCCTATACTCATCAGGGGTACGATGGGTAGGCTCAATATTTTCCAAGTTGAGCTTTACTCCAAATAGATTGTCAGTGTTATTATCTAATGTTGGTTCAAGTCCTTGGGCATAGAGTATCCGTTCTTCATCTACAACTTTTCCAATCGTATCTTCCCACCCTTCAGTGTTCTCACACAGCCAATGATACAGCGAGTCATCCAGATGTGACAGCAAGTCGTTGATTCTTGCTATCTCATTACGGCATATTGTACGATCGTTCTCCAATCGTTTTTGTTCCTGCAAAGAGGTTTGTTTCAACTCAGCCTCTTTCATTTCGAATTCATTAGTCAGCTTTTCTATTTGAATTCTAACAGTTGTCTGCTGTGCTTCATTAGCCTTTTCTTTGATATCCAATTGCACCAGTTGCTCCTTCACTAACTTGATGTCATCCTCTTTAGGGTGCCATTGACGCAGTTCTTTAAGTCTACTATCTGTTCTATACTGTTCAGCTATAAGGCTTTGAAGGCGTTCTTTAGATTCAAGTGATAAGGTACGATACAGGTTCATAGCCTGATTTCTGTTCTTAGAACGCTCTTCTTCATAGCGATTTCGTTCTTGTTGTAGCTCTGTTTGCTTTGTATACAAAGCCTCTCTCAGCCTATTGGTAAATGCTTGATGAGCATTTTCAAGTTTTGTTTTGGCGATATTATATTTCTCTGCTATTGATGCATTTGTTTTGAGCAAATCATCCAATAGCATTTTTTTCTCATCCGCTTCATGTTTTAATGACTTCTCACGGGCGTTAAGTGCAACCTTTTCTTTTATGTTAATAGCATCAAAATACTTCCGTTTCTCAGCTATCTCTTTCAGTTTACTATTCTTTCCTCCAAGGTCTTGATTGAGAGAGTCTTTTTCTTTGTCATAGTCAGCTTTAAGTTCCTTCTGACGTTTACTCTCTTTCTCAATATTGTTTCTTACATCTAAAAGTTTACTTTCTAATAGTGGTATTTGTTGTTCATCGTCCGCTACAACGTAGTTCAGCATGTGCCATACATCAAGTAGTTGCTGATCAAACGCAACTATCTTACGACCCTGTTCAGCTATTTTCAGTGCTTGCTGGCGTACGGGATAAATTCCGTCACGTGTCTGTCGGAACCAACAGTCTATTTCATCGTATTCTCTTTCAAAGTCTGTTACCAGTCTTCTGTACGTTTGTAAATCAATAGGGTGGTCTTCGTCAGCCATTGACTGGATGATAGTATTCTTCACAAAGTCAGCATCCAACTTCGTGTTAAGGAATACATTTTGAATACTTCGGGGTATATTTTGATAATGAGAACTCTGTACTAAGGCATAGCGAGTAAACTTGTGGTCGTGTGTGTTACCAAAGATAATGTCCTTAAACATTACCCCAGAGTCGATTCTTGCTGACACACTCACATTCTTATCAATACGTTCACGTATCTTCACCCAGTCACTCAACACCTGTTTATCATTGTCAATGAGCCACTCCCTTTGGTATGGTGCATCAATAAACCGCCAAGAAGCACGTCCTTGGTATCGGTTGACTAAGATGGTATATGCTCCATTATCACGCATTACCTCATAGAGGATATGCGAGTTAGATTGGCGGAAATAGAACTCGTCAAACGACTTCTGGCCTTGTTGAATACCCAACTTATGCTTGTCGGCATTATAGAAGAATAGTAGTGCTCTTAGTACTGTACTCTTTCCTACACCCTGCGTTCCAGTGAAATGCACATTACCATCTACTGATATTTCAGCATAAGGAATATTAGCACTATTGATAAATATGATTCTATTCAGGTATTTCATCTTCGTTAGCTATTTGAATCATGTTAACCAATTCCTCGGCATAGCGGAATGCAGAGGTTATCTTAAAAGTCTCATCTTGAATATTGACACATTCAGCAAAGCCCATGTTTTGCATCTCTTGGAGTAGCTTGTTTACTATCTCTTGATTTGAGCCTGCGCCATACTTTTTAAACAAGTGGTTGGCTTTCTCCTTCAATTCAATATCCAAACTGATTTGTTCTATCAGATGTCCTTTACGAAATTGATAGCCTGCAGAGAATGCTTGGTTATAGCATTTAAGGAAGTCAAGATAATCAAGCCACTTAGAGAAACTCTCTAACTTCTGTTCTATAGCTTGTTTCCCTTCCCCTATACGAGAGAAGTAGAAGTAACCATTGCCTTGTTCTAATTGTAGACCAACTTCTTTAAAGTAGTCTGCATAATCTTCAAAGTTCTCTTCTAAGTCATCGTATAGATGGCGGATAGAGTTGTCAGAACTGTCAACAGAGAGGAATTCTCCGCGGATTAATCGTTCATATATTCGTTGAGTGTTATTTCGCATAGATGATTGGATATTCAATGTTTTGGTAAGTTGCGTATTCTCCTGTCATTTTACATTCATCGGGGTGTAGGATGACAAGTTGACAAAAGAGGGTTGCATGATCTTCTATTTCACGTTTTGTCGTATAGTTGTATCTGAGGATAAACTCAAAGAGATTGTAGCTTGAAGCAGCAAAGGCATTCCACACTTCAGTAGGATCAATCTCTTTCAGGAGTTGTACTTGCTCTTGTAAGTCTTCCTTTGTAAGTGGTTCAGCCTCAGTTCGTGCTGTCTTCTGTATACCGTTACGTTCTGCTATTCTTCTTAAAACCTTCACTATCTCATCATTCTCTCTTAATGTTTCCAATGAAAGACGAATCTTACTATATTGTCGAGACTCCATCCATAGCGGGTTGTTATCTTCTAATACTTGTGTAATATTAGTTTCTGTCTTGATGAGAACTTGGTCTTTCAGATACTTTAATTTGCGTATCTTCTTATAAAGCTGGTTCTGTTGGTCTATTTGATTGATATAGACAATAATCTGCCTATCTATCTCCATCAGTGCATGATAGGCTTCAACGAAATCGTGTCTTACATTGCTACAAGTCTTAGCCATGTGTGGGTCATTGGCCATAATGAAGAAAGCTTGCTCATTGTCCATTAGCTTTTCACATTCACGTATCATCGAGCGTATGCTATGACTTTTCTCATCAAGATTCTGGAGTTTCGTTTTCTTGTTGAGATAGTTTGGCTCTTGCTTATAGGTGTTGTCCATGTTTCGTTTCAAGTCCACCACGTTTTTCAATGTTCTAAAACCTGTTTTCTTCAAAAGTTGACGCACACTATCTTGGTAGCCAGCTTTTCGATTTACATTTGTCTCTTGTAGGAAATAAGTGATATGCTCCTTTAATGTGTTGATACATTCCTGCACACTTAACACACTTATTTCCTCATTGACGTTCAGTACCTCCTCAAAGAAATTAAGGTAGTCGCTCTCTATTTCAAGAGAATTGCCAGTTTCTACTACTACACCATAGTCAATGAGTCTACTTAGTCGACTCTCATTTCCGCCAACTAACTCCAGTGCTATACCTTTGGGGAACTTTATCAGCTTTCGCTTTTCAAACATCTCACTCAGTAGTCTTTGTTCGCGTGAGAGTGTTTTAGTTAGCTCTTCTATTGTTCTAAAGTGTGACAGTATGTCCATGGGCTTGTTTTGTATATCAAGAGTGTAATAGTCTTTGACTTTATTATTAAATCAGATGGGAATTTAGCAAGATTTCTTAATACATAAGTTTTGTATGGATAAGAATTTGTTTGCTATCTGACCAGCATCTTATACTTTAGGTATTAAAACAGATACAAATATAATAATTACTTTTGAACAATGTTGCTAATTCTTGATAAAATCTGAGTAACTTATGGTAAACACACCATGTACATATCTTTTCATTGGTATATTTGTGTGAAATAGATAGTAATAGACGAACTTATATACTTCTTTCTCTTATTGTGCGGGTGCTCCGCACATGTGGTGCGGAGGCTTAACACTATGCGTGTGGAGGCTTAACACTACACAAGTTTATGGTAAGGATAAAGGTAACTTATCGTCGAGAAGTATGCAAAAGTTATCTGATTGGCATGAGTCTCTTTGTGATTATGAAGACGTAAGCATTTGATAAACAGTATTTTATATAGTTTAGTTTCTTCTTTCTGTTTAATTAGGTTGTATTAAAAAAACGTACTTAATCACAAACGTAACTAAGTGCGGATATGCATTTGATTTTCTTTTGATTATCTGTCAGTGATAATCAATATTACCTTAACTTCTTACTCATTCT
>CAMUQM010000159.1 GCA_947095945.1 uncultured Prevotella sp. | reverse complement strand
TCGCAACAATTACAAGCTATAGTGGTTTGACACCGATTATTAATAGCTATGTAGTGGATAACACCTTAGGTATTGATGACAAACGTACCTATCCTCCTTATCGCACTTACTCCATTGGTGTAAGCATTAAGTTCTAAGCAATAGATTACAACAAAGACAAAACCACATGAAATACCTACTTCGACCTCTGCTTTTTATAAGTATCATCACGCTAACTGGCTGTTTGGACGAAAACAGTAAAGACAGTCTCGATGCACAACACGTCTACACTACAAGCAAAGATGTTTATGTCAATGCTGTCGCTACCTTATATAACTACATTGGAGGAGATAAAGACAGTGAAGGACTGCAGGGAACTTATCGTGGTGTGTACGACTATAATACGTTCACAACCGATGAAGCAATCATACCTGTCCGTGGTGGCGACTGGTATGACGGAGGTTATTGGGAAGGCCTGTATACACATAACTGGGCAGTAGACAGTAAACCACTTTACGACACATGGAAGTATCTTTATAAGGTAATTGTCTTCAGCAACGATGCGCTTGCAACAATCGACAAGCATAAACAGTTGCTAACAGATGACCAATACAAGGCTTATCGGGCTGAAGTAAGAGCTATCCGTGCCTTATACTACTATTATCTTATGGATATGTTTGGTAATATTCCATTGGTAACAACGGTAAGCGAAAGCACTGATAATGCAGAACAGGTAAGCCGTCCAGAGGTATATAAGTTTATTGTCAAGGAATTGCAAGAAGTCACACCATTGTTGCCTACGGGGCATAGTAACCTCTCTGGCACAGATTATGGACGTGTGACTCGTTCTGTGGCTAATTTCCTTCTTGCCAAGCTAATGCTGAATGGTGAGGTTTATTCTGATACAGATTGGACAGACAACCAGCAACCTAATGGCAAGCAAATCTTCTTTACTGTTAATGGACAGCAGATGAATATATGGCAAGCTTGCAAACATTACTGTGACAATGTGACTTCCGATGGTTTCAGTTTAGCAACCGATTACCTCAGCAACTTCTCTGTTCACAACGAGACTTCACCAGAGAATATATTTATCATTCCCGTAGATAAACACCTTTATAAGAACCAATTCCAATATCTTTTCCGTTCTCGTCACTACACACATGGCGATGCTTTGGGTGCAGGTGCTGAAAACGGAGCTTGCGCAACCATCTCAACAGTCAAGACCTTTGGCTATGGAACAAGTAATGTTGACAAACGATATGCCTACAATCTCTACTCTGATACGGTTCGCGTAGATGGAAATATTGTACGTTTAGAGAATGGGAAGCCACTTGTCTATATGCCACTTGCCGTAGAACTAAATCTCACTAACAGTCCTTATATCAAAAATGCTGGTGCAAGAATGGCGAAATATGAGGTAGACCGCACCGCCTATAATGATGGTAAGAACCCACAAAATGATATTGTTCTCTTCCGTTATGCAGATGTTTTACTGATGAGAGCAGAAGCGGCTGTGCGTAACGGAGAGAATGGCAACACAGAACTGAACCTTGTTCGTAGCCGTAGCGGTATGGGGAACAGAACTGCAACCTTAAATAATATCCTTGCCGAACGACTCATGGAACTAATGTGGGAAGGCTGGCGCCGCAATGACCTCATCCGCTTCAATCGTTTCCATCAGTCTTACGATCTCCGTACAGCACTCTCAACAGAAGCCGACCGACACACGATTGTCTTCCCTATCCCATCACGTGCATTAGACCTCAACGAAAAGCTGAAGCAGAATAAAGGTTATAAACACTAAATAAAACCTCCGTCAGCTCTGTCCCTCTGCGTGATGTTTTACCCAAAAAGACGAAGAAAAATATTGACAAAACGTTCAAGGAAAAGATGGAAAAATGGGATAAAAACGAGTTATTCTATTACTCTCGTAAACCACTTGTTATCAAATAGTTACAAAATCAGGTTTTAAAAGGTGCTTAGTAAGACTTCAAAAGGGCGTTAGTAAGACCTCAAAAGGGCATCTCTTGCAAGCCTATTGGGCGTTATTTGCAAGCCATTTGGTGGTCTTTACAAAATCTATATATGAAAAATTCGGACAAAGCTACAGGAGTTTGGAGTGATAAGGTTTATCTTTTACACTTAGAATTTTGAGAAAAATAGCACAGAGCAACTCTAAGTTTGCAGCAAGAAACTTAGAGTTGCTCTGTGTACCTAATATATAAAGATTTAGATTATCACTCCATATTTCGGGAGAAGCCTAACTAATAAATTACTAATCACGATAACTATCAATTAGATTCAAGTAGAAACGTCTGAAATCACTCCACTTATAATAATAAGGTTTAGAGGTAGGAGGCAATGGTAGCGTCGCTTCTTCCTCATTGAGCAGTGCCTTTACAAGAACGTCTGCCTTTGGGTTCTTAGGGTTTTTATAGAACACAAGCTGAATATTAGCTGCCATTGGAAAGATACGTGAACCTATCCAACCCTTTGCTTCAATGCTATCTACTTCAGATACTTGCACATAACTTTTATTCAAATCAAGCAGACAAGCTAACGGCATAACCATCGTTTCATGACCGAAACGAAGTGTTGCTCCCGGACGTGGAAGAGCAAGACACGAATCTGCCTCTATGATAATATTACGTAAGAGATTACGCTGAGAGAAAGGCTGCTTACCACCATTCTGAGGTGCACCAGCAAAGTGTAGATACCACCAAATATTAGTACGCTGCCAAAGACGGTAACGCTCATCAGGTGTAAAGACATCATATAACGACAGCGAATGACGTATCTCAGAGTTCTGCACGAAACCAGCAAGACTAAAGAGGTCATTTGTCAACTGTTCTGCATTGACATTCTTGGTAACATAATCAGCATTTTTAAAAAGACGGGACATCACTGGCTGATAATTCATATTGCGTTTCTCCCAATCCTTCATCGTTTCTTTGACCTCCTCACTCTCCTTTTGTTGAGCAAGTTTCTTGTCTGAAAGGTTCATATAATACATATCATGCTCACTCGCATCATGGCGAATTCGCAAATGAGGATTCTGTCGTAAGAGTTCCTGTAGGGCATTCTCCATGGATAGAATACAACGGATAACCACCGTTGACTTGGCATCCACCCACACAGAATCACGAAAAACAGATGGGAAACGTTTAAACATTCGTCGTGCAATCTGCTTATGTTGCTCAGCACCCAATGGAGTCAACTCGCCCCAACGCTTGTATGACTCAGCATACATACGACGTATCTTACCCATTGTTTCCCTACCTTTCTCACTGAGGACACCAGCGGAATCAGCTCGTTCAAGCACCTGAAGCGGACGAGTATAGTCTTGCCCTGAAAGATGATAACGCGAACCATGTCGTCCATAATGAGAGATATAAACTGGAACATAGCCAGAAGGTGGTGCTGTAAGTTTTCCTGATGGTGTAGGATAGGCTACGCCATTACTTGCCGACAGTTCTGGTTTTGCATCAATATCTTTTCTAAATGACTGCGCTGTAATGTGTAGCGAACACATGATCGTCATCATACAAAGCAGAGTAAGCTGTTTTCTCATATCGTAATAAATTTGTATTATATTCTTATTAAGGACGGAACCAATATGCCATAAAAGCACAAAGCCATGTCATCCTGCCCTACAAAGATAAGCATTTTTCATGACTGTCGGGGCAAAAGTAAGCAAAAGAAAATGAGGATATGCCTATTAACATACCCTCATTATCTCTAATCTATCCAGCCCTCCCCTCCTTTGGAGGGGTTGGGGGAGGTTTTACATATCCTCTTGGAACAATGGGTCCTCAGGCACCACCATGATTGGCTTCTGCTGAGCAGCTTTCATAATATTCTCTGGTACGTACTTGTTATCAACGACCAGACGGAAAGTATATTCATTGAACCAAGGATTACTCATAATCAAGTAACCATTCTGACCATAAGAGGCACTCCAAGAGTTCTCTACCTTCCATTTTTTTGGCTGACCGTTCTCATCTAAGTCTACTGCAGTAAGTGTCATCGCATGGGTTGAACCACTATCGAAGGTTGCTATACGCTCTGCCTTATTCATTGGGAAGCTTGTTCCGAAAAGTGTTTCATAGTCATAGTTATCCAAGTCAAGATAACCACGCTTGCGGTCGAGCTGCTTACCAACATCATAACTGGTGTACATCTTTGTTGAGTCTTTCAGCGAAGCAATAGCCATCTTCGCAATATCTTCCATTGGAAGGTTCACATACTTCCAGTTATGACCATCGTAGGTATGACGGTCATACTCAATCTCGTAGGTCTTATAGTAAGGACGACGAGGGTCGTTCATTGCCATAATGAAGGTTCCATTGAGTGGACCTCCCACCGTCTCCTTATAAAATTCCTGTGGTGTATAGGTCTTAGCCTTACCAATCTGCTTACCGTTCTTATCCTTGAAAGCAAAGGTAAACGTCTTCACTGGCTCACCCAAAGAAAGTGAAAGTATATGATAGATATTACCCAACATTTCTGTCTTGCGTGCCTTGATAGCTGCCTTTGACTTCTTGTCAGCTACCATCTTACGCAGCTCTAAACCATACTCACGTAGTTTTGATGACACAATCCTTGCCATACGAGAAGTGTTTTCAGCTGAATAGGTCTCTTGCATGGCTTCCATTGGTACTACTCCATACTTCTCAACCAAGTCAGATACACCGCAGAACGTACCACCATCACTGATAGGATTCTTAAAGAAGAACTGCACAC
>CAMUQM010000158.1 GCA_947095945.1 uncultured Prevotella sp. | reverse complement strand
ACGAGCATACATCAAAGCTACCTTGATAGAAGGGTCCACATGCTTAATATTCACCAGTCCCTGCTGTTCCATGGACCGACCAGCAGCCTGCCGACGACTCACTGTTGGCATCTGTGCCTGTACGTTGCTAACAAACAGCGAGGCTACAAAGAGCATATAAAAGATTCGTTTCATTCCTTTTGTTTATTATATATTCTACAGCTATTCATGGATTATAGCTACAGTAGTTATCATTCATTTGTCGACAACAAAACACATACCTACATACGAAAGCAAACAAGGGCAGACACTGTCTTCCTCTCATGTCCTCTCAAGGTTCTGAAAGAAAGCACAGCCTCTGCCCCAGCCTTCTATAAACACTACTTCCGAGTAGAGCAAACATCACGTCAACGTGACTTAGCTCTTACCTCTGCCGTGTCTGTATCTTATTGATTTAATGCAGCCTTCTTCTGCTTTACATAATCGCCAAATACGCGATCTACCTCAGCACGCTGCTCATTATCGAGTGTGTCGTTAGCATGAATCAGTCCACGATAGTAAGTTTTGATAGCTTTCGTCAGCTGTGCTCTATCAGCAGAATTCTTCTCGAAGATATCGTCAAGGTCCTTATAAAGAGCTGGCTTCATCTTATTCATAAAGGCAAGCTTACCAGTTGCAGGAGCCTCAGCTTCAGTAGAAAGGCTATCAGCCTGCCCTGCTACATTAACCCTCATAGTATCTTCAGGAGCTGTTTCGGCATCAGATTTAAAGACAGATGACACATCTATCTTACCGACTTGATCAACCAATGCACCGCCATAGTTATAAAGCAATGCACCAACTCCGATAACAACAGCAATGATCAAACCTAACACAACGGTGCCCTTACCAATCTTTGGCATACTAAATGATGAACCTTCATGGTTCAAATCGCTAAAGAGTTCGTCAATATTGCTATAACGATCGCTTCTCTTAAACGCACAGCAACGTTTGATAACCTCACTGTAAGCCAATGTCAGTCCCATCACCTTCATTATGGTACCAAGCGAATAGATATCAGCTGTACCGTCGGCTGCCATAGTCTGGTCTTTCAACTCTGGTGCCATAAAGCGTGTTGTATCAGCTGTAGGCTTCACATCTTCAGGTGAAAGAACGCTGAAATCAATGAGTTTCACATAGTCACCCTGCTTTGTAATAAGTACGTTTGAAGGCTTAATATTACGATGAGTAATACCCTGTTGATGAGCATAACGCAATGCATCGGCAATCTGATTAACGATACCAACCTTCTCGTCATCTGTATGATTTTCCTTGAGATAAGCCTGTAAAGTACGTCCTTCTACATACTCTTCCTCAATGCAAAGTCCATAACCATCAACTTCTACCAATCCCTGATAGCGTACAATACCCGAATGATTGAGCCGCTGACACTGCTTGAACTCACGCTTCAAAGCATTACGAAGCACCACACGTTCACGGTATTCTTCCTTCAGAGTCTTCAATACGACTGTCTGGTCGCCCTTACGACACTTCACAATCATACAATATCCCTGTGATGGGATAACCTTATATTCAGTATAACTGGCCTTTACTGGAGCATCGGCAGTCTGTGCCTGTTCGTTAGTGGAAAGTTTGTTCTCACTCATTAATATTCGTAGGTTTTAATTAACTTTACGTCTTTTGTGTACAAAAGTAGTAAAAAAAAACGAGATAAGACAGAAAAGAAGAACTTAAAATGCCTTATTATAATTCTTCTCATTTTACGGATAAAGAAACTTAACCGTAATTAATAAAGTAGTCCTACTGGTAAATACTTCCCATATATATGTTATTCATTTGTGTCTTACATATTTTCTTATAAGTACTATCAGGATTCTCTTTTCCCATCTTATGCCCATGTGCTGTTGCTCAGCACGTGTGGTGTTGACGGTAAACACCAATGGTGCGGAGGGCTAACACCCTTGTAATATATTACTGGTGTACGGGTAGTTTATGGTTTAAAAAGAACTATACTACCATAAGAAAACAAATTTTATTTGGTTAGGAGGCTTACTTTTACAAAGACAACATAATACTATCTATTGAAAAGAGAATCAGTATAAGGAATATGTTGTTTAAGTTTTAGCAAACGACAATATTAATCATTAAAGTGTGAAAAATAGAAATAGACTTGACAATTGCCCACTAATTTTATATATTTTCAGCAATAAGAATTAGAAGAAGAGACACTTTGTAGGACAAACAATAAAACAACTTTATAAAATAACAGGCTTTGAATCTTTCTCAAAATGTTCAAACTTAAAAACCAATCAAAATGAAGAAAAACATAATCTTACTTATTCTTCTCGTCAGCACGACTTGTCTATCTGCCCAAACACTGGACTTCTCTAAATTAGAAGGGCGATGGGATTCGACTAAAACTGTGCAATATGAATCTGCACAATACCAGATAGTCTATGAATACAAGTATGCTAAAGACGCAAAGTATCCAAATGCTAAACGTACGGCAAACACAATTCTAAGAATAGGTAAGCTGTACAATATGTTCATCGACTATGGACAACTTACTTTCGACTCCATCTCCGCATCTATATCAAAAGGAGAATCCCAAGTAACTTCATCGGGCCCTAAACTTATCGGAGCATTGAAGAGCATAGGTTTACGCGAACTCATCCTGCTGAATAGAGAGACTAAAAAAGAGTTTATTCAATGCAAGGCAGGAGGACTTCAAAGATATCAATATGAAGAAGATGCTCCTCAGCTGAAATGGGAATTACTGCAAGGAGATAGTACTATTGCTGGATATCAGTGTCAAAAAGCAAAGACAAGGCTCTTCGGGCGTGATTACATATCTTGGTATGCACCTGAAGTAGAACTGCCTTACGGACCCTATAAGTTCTGTGGACTGCCCGGACTCATCTTTAAAGTGCAGGACACAGAGGACAATTTTTCTTTCACTCTAACTGGATTACAGAAAGTAAAGGGCTACGCTCCTATTTATATGTACGATAAAAGTGCCGTGACCAAGAGTACCCGAAAAGCTGTCAGACAAATGTATAAGAACTATTGT
Organism: uncultured Prevotella sp.; assembly: GCA_947095945.1. Lineage (GTDB taxonomy): Bacteria > Bacteroidota > Bacteroidia > Bacteroidales > Bacteroidaceae > Prevotella. Next base: position 1,685 of record CAMUQM010000158.1, on the reverse strand, counting down.
GCTGACCCAGTAAAAGCCTTGACAGGAGATGGAAGCATTACTGTATCGGCTGATGTCGCTGCAACAGTGAACGCAAAGCCTTACAATCCGATAGAATTAGAATAACATCTTGCGACGGATATTTCTTCTACTCTACCTCGTTTCCACTTGCTTTACCCTCTTTGCACAGCAGGATGAAGCTTTGGTAAAACTGACGATTGAGGTCAGGGACTCTGCCAGCCTCCAACCGTTAGCAGATGTGATGTGCCGTGTTGTAAACTCAAAGGGCAAGATGCTGAATTATAAGATTGCTGACAGAAAGGGTTGCCTTAACCTCACAGCACACCAAGAGGATGTACTGACGTTCACACTCATTGGTTACGGTAAACGGAAAATAGGCGTTGCTGACATCCGTCAGACGGAAAAGCAGCCGACTATCATCCTACTATCCCCTAAGCAAGTTGAACTAAAAGAAGTCGTTGTAAAACTCTCTCCTATAAGGAAACAAGGTGACACACTGGTCTACAACGTCGGTTCGTTTCTACAGAAGGGCGACCGTCATTTAGAAGATGTGCTCAAAAAACTACCGGGAATCAAGGTTTCTGAAAACGGTTCAGTGTCTTATCAAGGTCGTGCTATCAATCGATTTTACATTGAAGGACAGGACATGATGGGTAACAACTATACTCAAGCAACCCACAATATGCCTATCAATGCGGTGCGTGATGTCGAAGTTTTGGAGAATCACCAACCTGTGAAGATGATGCAAGGACGCAAACCATCAGAATCAGCTGCCCTAAACATCAGGCTCGACAAAAACCACAAGGCTCGTCCCTTTGGGGAGATTACAGGTGGCTTAGGCATAAAACCAAGTGTTTGGGAAAACCAGCTATTCCTCACACAGGTGATGAAACATTCGCAAATACTTGTTTCTGCTAAGATGAGTAACACTGGAAAAGACCTTTCAAAAGAAACTAAAGAACATATTGATGTCTATAATCTCGATGCATACGAACCACTTCCGCAGGGTGTTCTGTCTGAAAACATAAGTCAGGAGGCGCTTCCACAGGAAAGATATCTGCAGAACAAGTCTTATAGTGCAGGCTTTAATAATATCATTACATTGTCGAAAGACGTAACACTACGCAGCAACATTCTTTTTTATAAGGATCACGCTGGATATAACCAGTCGACAGCAAACTATTACGGAGGACTTTCTCCTACTACGTTGGAAACGTCAGAATGGATGAAGCAGCGCATACTTCGCATCGTACCATCGCTGAAATATGAAGAAAACAGTACTCATAGGTTCCTTTCAGACGAACTTAAATACTCTTTCGGACGACTAACGAACGAGAATCAAGTCGTAACAAACGGCATTGGAGTTACCAAACAAACACGCATAAAGCCATCTTATATTAAGAATTATCTGTCTTCTTCTTTCAAATTAGGAAAGATATGTTGCAGGTTCGTTCACTCGTTAGATACGTTAATCGTAGAGAAGAACTGGTAACAGCTTCTGATTCCTTACCACTATATAATGTTACAGAATGCTTTGCAACACGGTCAGCTATGACTCGCAACGTTATCACGACTTCAATCCCTGCACTTGGAAATGATTTGGACATATCCTTGCTGGCTTACTACAGGGACAACTCGTACAACTATCAGGATGATATCTATCATCGTACATTCAAGTTACAAGG
>CAMUQM010000157.1 GCA_947095945.1 uncultured Prevotella sp. | reverse complement strand
TAGTTCAAACCACGCTCTCTCTTCGCTGTTGACAGGTAGAAGAGGTCGTTAGTCAGAAGTTCCAAGAACATACGCTTCAATCCGTACTTCTGAATAAAGGTTGTTGGAACCTCATAAGAGAGTGACAGACTGCTCATACGCAGGAAGTTATTCTTCTGTACGAAACGTGAAGTCTGATACGGAGTAGTTGTATCATCAATACGCTTGTACTTCGCAATTGTTCCGGGAGTCTTCCATCTGTCATTTAACACACGCTCATCTGCATTATACTTAGGGTTAGCACCCTCTACCTTTGTTGCCAAAGTCTCGTTGTAGAGTGAACCACCGAAAGAGTACAAGAACGAACAACTCAATGCGAATCGCTTATAAGTGAGGTAAGAGGTGATAGAACCCGTACCTAAAGGATTCGTATCTCCGAAGATTACCTTATCATTTGAGTCATAAACGAAAGTATATGTACCATCACGCTTAATAAAGATTTCCTGACCTGTTACTGGGTCGATACCTGCAGAAGGAACAACCTTCAAGGCTGTCAAAGACTGACCCTCCTCATAGATAGGAAGTGGTGCAACACCATTATCAGACTTGTTCTTCTCGTTTTGTTCACGCAGAGAATTACTGATCTTCTTAATCTTATTCTTGTTATAAGCGTATGTAAGACCAAGTGACCACTGCCAATCCTTGTTCTGAATTGGGAAAGTACGGAGACGAAGCTCAAAACCTGAGTTCTGTACCTCACCAATGTTTTCACGTGAAGTTGTCACACCCACTGATGGAGCCTTGGTAATATCCAAGAGCAGGTTGTCTGTGTTCTTGATATAATAATCAGCCGAAAGGTCGAAACGACCACGGAAAGCAGTGAAGTCAACACCGATATTAGTGCTCAACGTACGCTCCCACTTCAAGTCTGGGTTACCGATAGTAATTGGTGTAGCACCAGTACCCTTACCATAGAAGTAAGAACTGTTATAGCTATAAGTTGTCAAAGCCTGATATGGGTTAAAGTTGATATTACCCAAGTAACCTACGCTGGCACGGAGCTTCAGAAGTGTAACTGGTGAGCCCTTCAAGAACTTCTCGTTGTGAACATTCCAACCACCACCGACACTCCAGAAAGGAGCAAAGCGCTGATTCTTACCGAAACGAGATGAACCCTCATAACGATAGATAAGGTCGAGGAAGTACTTGTTATCCCAAATTGTATTGGCATTAACGAAGAAACCCACACCTCTTGTCTGTGTATCAGAACCACTTGGACGCGTAGCAGCGTATGAAGTAGCAAAGGCTGGATGACCGAGCTTATCTGAGTAGAATCCAATTGAAGTATAAGAAGCTGCATCTGATGAAGTAGACTCCATACTGCTACCACCCATTGCTGTAAGGAAGAGTTTCTTGAAGAAGTAGTTGTTGTAAGACAACATAACCTTACCCTGCAATGTTGTTGTATTTACCCAGTTATCATTCAATGAACCACGCTGGTCAGCGGTCTTGTTACGAATCTCGCTGTAAGCAAAAGGAGAAGTGAAAGTACGTCTATCCTGCTTGCTACGATTGATAGTGAAGTCTCCGTCCAAACGAATCTTCTCACCAAACCACAACTGGACATTGGTAGTATTGAGGAAGTCGAAGTTATTTGACTTACTATAACTACCCAAAGAAGCATCATATAATGGATTCGCCAAGTCATGATAGAGCGAAGAACGCAACTGTCCATCAGAATTGTATGGATTCTCATAAGGATTCATCTTAACCCAATCAGAGAAATCACCATAAGGTGACACATTACTTGTTACAGATGAAATTGTCGAACTATTTGACACGAAGAACTTACCAGCAATATTGTATGATAAACGGAAGTTAGTTGAGAGACGGCTACGATCAGAGCCCTTCATAACACCAGCATCCTTACCATAACGTATACCGAGGTTATACTTTGCGCGGTCGTCACCACCATCAACACTCAAACTGTGTGACTGAGAGATGGCATTACGCAGTGGCTTAGACAACCAGTCAGTCTCAACACCTCTTTGGATATCATTATAGATACGTGCATAATCCTTGTCAAGCGTATATTGAGTTGAAGGACTTGTATCTGTAAACAAACCTGCAAGGCGCTCATACTCTAACTTCTGACTTGCATTCAACAAATTATAATCGGAGAGGTCAGGCGTTGACAGACGCACTGTTCCACTATAGTTCAACTTCAGCTTACCACCCTTGAGTGTCTTTGTTGTAATAACAATAACACCGGCAGAAGCCTTAGCACCATAAAGAGCAGATGCAGAAGCATCCTTCAATACGGTAACCGTTTCGATATCATTCATATCCATATCGGCAACATACTCAGCTGTTACCTGCGCACCATCTACCACATAGACTGGTGTATTTGCCTGACCTTCGAAGGTTGCACGACCACGAATATTGAGTTCTGCTACCTTATTAGGGTCAGAACCTTTGAGGTTATCATCTGCGATTACCATACCCGGAACGAAACTTGCAATACTCTGCAGAACGTTCTTTGTACCCACATTCATCAGTTGGTCACGACTAACAGCAACCTGAGAACCTGTAAACGAATTCTTATTCTTGGTCTGGTAACCAGTCACAACCACTTCCTGCATCTCCTTTGAGTCCTCACGCAGTGTGACATTGACTGTAGCACCATTCTTTGCTGTCTTAGTAACAGTCTTATAACCGATATATGACACATTCATGTGCACCTCTTTAAGGTCGGTCTTAATCTCATACTCACCGTTGATGTCGGTTACATAACCACCATTCACGCCATCCACACGGATAACCGCACCGATGATAGGCTCACCGCTACTATCGGTAACCTGACCACGAATGCCACCCTTACGCTGTGCAACTTCTTTCTTTGCAAACGTCAAGGTGTTGCCATCAATACTGTATGAGAGTGGGAACTGGTTTGCCAAGTTCAGTAACAAACTTGAAACTGACTGATCACGCACGTCAAGGGTAACACCTTTGAATGCCTTCACATCTTCATCAGCAAACTTTACATTCAATCCTGTCTGCTTAGCAACCTCATTTGCGAAATCCCCCACTGTGGCATCACGCATTGAGAGCGTTACTTTTGCACCGTTCAGCTCTTGCGCTGACATGGAGAGACTTAATGGTCCAAAGCATAAAAGGTTCAGAAAAAGAACACAAATTATGCGCTGGAGAAATTTAATCTTCTGCATCGTTCTCTAAAATTATGAATCTTGTTACTTGAAAATACAATCCTTTTTAAACTCGAAAACTCTTACGTTAATAATTGTTCAGAGAAGAAAGACTTCTTTATAACTGTTAATACTATTGAGATAGCCACCTTCACAGGTAGACAATACCTATTTATATTTTATTCTGCAAAAATACGAAAAAAAATAAAAACCCAAGCGATTTTATTACTAAAAATAAAGAAAAACTACCATTATTATTGATTTTTGATAGCGAAATATACGTTTTAATGGCATTTTCTTTACTAATTGATAGTAAACTTTGAACCAAATGTCAGAATCATATAAGATTATATTTTACTTTTTCACTTTTATGCTTTTAAAGCTATTCTATCAAATATAAACACACACTTAATATATACCAATATTCATATACCATAGACAAAAACACCCTATTTATAAAATCTAAATTCCTTCAAAACAAACATTTGTTGCTTTCTGGAGAGTCATATAGCAAGATACTTACATCAAGTTACAGACATCTCCACTATGTTTTGAAACACATTTTACCCTCCGCACCAATGGTGCTAAGGCTTAACACCATTGGTGTTGACCGTTAACACGATGGGAGTTGACCACCAATACACCAAGAAAAAATAGATTGAACCGTTCATTATAGTTGTTATTATTTATGAAAGACATGGATGATTAACTCGTTTAGAAAGCATTTATTAGATAACACAAAAGCAAACTTGTGAATAAAAAGCCGTTCAATTAAAAAAAGAAAAGGGTTGTATCAAATTGAAATCATTAACAGTTTCTTTGATACAACCCCTTTATTAGATATATAACTATTCGACTTTTAACTATCTAAAGACAGCCAAGAGCGACATTATCTAATTATTATTTTACTGCTGATGTGCACGATAATTCTCCAATCCCTTATCAAGGAACTCAAGATAAGCTGGCACGTCCTCCTTAAAGCTGAAGCTACCATTCAAAGGCTTACCCGCATTGTCCAATGGAACATAGAATGGCTGAGCGAGATAACCAAACTTTGTTTGCTCAAGATAGCTCCACTTATCACCGATAGTACGCAATGTACGTGAAGTGCCATCAGGAAGTTTTACCTCAACAGGCTGCTTCAACGGAGTCTTATCATCTACATAAAGTGAGATAAGAATATAATCCTTCTTCAGCTTATCAGCTACACGCGAATCAGTCCATACAGATGCTTCCATCTTACGACAGTTAACACAACCGAAGCCAGTAAAGTCAACCAAGACAGGCTTACCAGCTGCTGCAGCTGCACGCATACCCTCATCATAATCCGTATAATCTGCATGTACTGTCTGTGGAGCAAGATTGAAATCCTGCGTATTGATAGGTGGTGCGAATGCACTGACAGCCTTACAAGGAGCACCCCAGAGTCCGGGAAGCATATAAACAGAGAATGCCAATGAACAAAGACCTAACATAATAGCTGGTACAGGCATTGCTTTCTGATCAGCATCATCATGTGGGAACTTAAGTTTACCAATCAGGTAGAGACCCATGAGACCGAAGA
>CAMUQM010000156.1 GCA_947095945.1 uncultured Prevotella sp. | reverse complement strand
TGCTAAGCGATTGGATGGTGACAACGTAAAAGACTGCAAGACACGCTGGGATATGATGCTTGAATTGCAGAAAGACATTCAGAACTTTAAGAAAGAGAATGGCTGTGAGCGTGTTGTTGTTATCTGGGCAGCTTCTACGGAGATATATGTTCCTTATGACGAACAGTATCACAAGACACTTGAACAGTTAGAGTCGGCTATGAAGTCGGATGACAGAGAGCACGTTGCTCCATCAATGTGTTATGCATACGCAGCATTGACTGAGGGTTGTCCGTTTATTATGGGTGCTCCTAACACAACTGTTGACATACCTGCTATGTGGGAGTTAGCGGAGAAGACACGTATGCCTATTGCTGGTAAGGACTTCAAGACGGGGCAAACATTGGTTAAATCAGGCTTTGCTCCTATCATCAAGACACGTAACCTTGGTCTTGCTGGTTGGTTCTCGACGAATATTTTGGGTAATCGTGATGGCTTAGTTCTTGACGAACCTGCTAACTTCCATACTAAGGAAGTAAGTAAACTATCGACACTTGAAACGATCTGTAGAGGTGATGAGCAGCCTGATCTTTATGGTAATATCTATCATAAAGTGCGTATCAACTATTATCCACCTCGTAATGACGATAAGGAAGGATGGGATAATATTGACATCTTTGGCTGGATGGGTTATCCAATGCAGATAAAGATTAATTTTCTTTGCCGTGATTCAATTCTTGCTGCACCATTGCTTCTTGACCTCACACTGCTCTCTGATCTTGCAGCACGTGCTGGTCGTTACGGTATTCAGCGTTTCTTGAGTATCTTTCTCAAGAGTCCAATGCACGATTTTACACGTGGTGAGGAAGCTGTCAATAACCTTTTTGAGCAGTATACAATGCTGAAGAATGCTATCCGAGAAATGGGTGGTTATGAAGCAGATGAAGAGATTGATTAGTAACCTTCTCAAACTATAGAGAAGTCTTTCGAACGTCCTTTATGGATGTGAATACTCTTGGGTGCAGAATAGCTATAGTGGGCTGTTCTGCATTGTCCTAAAACTAAAGTGAGATATGAATAGATTATTGAGACTCAATAAACATAAACATATATCTTTTGTCTTCGATAAGGCAAAAGAGAAGCTACGAGCGATGAAGAATAGAGTGATTATCTCTCTTCTCTTCTTACTCGTGTCATTTACCGCGCAAGCATATTCTTTTAAGGCATTGTACTTTAATTCACAGCCTCATGTTGTACGCATTGACTCTTTGTTGTTAGGTAAAGATTCTTTATTGACTGCAACAGACTCGATGGTGATAGCTACTGATTCATTGCTTCAAATGATGGATTCTTTAGCTAAGATAGCTGCTAAGCCAGCAGTGATAGATAGTACATTGTTGCAATGTTACGTGGTTGACTGGCAAACAGGAGATAGTATTCCTTATGCTAATGCAGTCTATCGACATTTGAAGTTAGGTGCATCAAGTGATGCAGATGGGCATTTCTCTATAGCTCGAAAGGTGGGTGAACAGCTTACTATCACTGCTGTAGGTTATAAGCCACGTCATATTAAGATTACTGCACATACTTCAAGAGAGTTGAAGGTAACCCTTATTGCTGACTCTAAGCAACTGCAGGGAATTGTAGTGAAGGCTAAGCGACGCCATAAGTATTCTCGCAAGGATAATCCTGCGGTAGAGTTAATGAGGCGAGTGATTGCTGCGAAGAAACAAACTCATCTGGAGAACCATGATTACTATCAGTATGATAAATATCAGAAAGTAACTATGGCTATCAACAACCTTACACCTGATGAACTTGAAGGCTCAATGTTTAAGAAAGCACCATGGCTTCTTGATCAAGTGGAAACCTGTCCTTATAATAACAAACTTATTCTTCCTATCTCTGTAGACGAAACCCTTACACAACATTTTTATCGTAAGAGTCCACGTAATGAGAAAGATATTGTGTTGGGACAGTCTACTAAAGGTATTTCAAAATTGATACAGACGGGTGAGGCTTTGAATACAATTGTGAAGGATCTCTTTAAGGATATTAATCTTTATGATGACCATATTGACCTTCTTCAGAAGCGTTTTCCTTCTCCAATAGGTTCTACAGCTATCTCGTTCTATCATTTCTATATAGATGATACAGTCTATGTAAATCAGGACCAGTGTATTCGCTTGCAGTTTATGCCAGCCAATCAGCAGGACTTTGGATTTCGTGGTGAGTTGTATGTGTTGAATGATAGTTCGCTTCATGTGAAGAAGTGTGATATGCAGTTACCAGCTAATACGGGTGTTAACTTTGTTGATGCAATGAAGTTTCAGCAGGAATTCACAAAGTTAAGCAACGGGGAATGGGCTTTGACAACTGACAATATGATTGCTGAGCTAAAGCTAACAGACCTCTTGCAGCGTGCTATTGTTATTCGTACAACGGGTATGACAAACTATGCCTTTACTCCTATTGATGATAAACAGTTTAAGGGTAAGGCAAAGATTATATATGATACTAATGCTAAGATGCGTGACAATGACTTCTGGGCAGCACATCGAACAACTCAATTGACGAAGAGTGAGGCCAGTATGGACTCTTTCATTAAGCGTATGGCAAGTACTAAGCATTTCAAGTGGGTAATGTTTGCATCAAAGGCATTGATAGAGAACTTTATTGAAACAGGTTCTGAGAATAAGCCAAGTAAGTTTGATATTGGCCCAGTCAATACTTTTATCTCAAAGAACTTTGTTGATGGCATTCGTTTGCGTGCCTCTGCCCGTACTACAGCTAAGTTTAATCCTCATTGGTTCTTTGAGGGTTACTATGCTTATGGTACACGGTCGCGCCGTAGTTATTACGATGCAAAGGTTACATACTCGTTTAATAAGCCCGAGTATCAGCCTATTGAGTTCCCTATCCGTACCATATCTTTCGAATCAACAAGTGATGTTGAGTCTCCATCAGACAAGTACTTGAAACATAATAAGGATAATATTTTCATGACGTTCCGACCAGTAAAGGTTGAGCAGATGTATTTTGTTAACCGTCAGAAGATAAACTTTAAGTGGGAGACGGACTATGGTTTGGCTACAAACTTTGAGATTCGTACAGAGAGTAACAGACCTACAGGAAAGCTTGTTTATGAGAAAATGGACGGTACGTTGGTTGATAAACTGCGTATGAGTGAGGTTATCCTTGGACTTAATTACCGTCCTGGACAGACTTATGTCAACTCAAAGCAACAGCGTATGACCGTGAACCTCGATGCACCAGAGTTCAATGTTTCGCATACAATGGGAATTAAGCATTTCTTAGGAAGTGACTTCAACAGTAATCTTACAGAGGTATATATATATAAACGTTTCTGGTTAGGTAGTTGGGGGCATGTTGATACACGTGTACAAGGTGGTGCACAATGGAACAAGGTACCATTCCAATTCCTTATCACCCCTCCTGTGAATACTTCTTATTTTGAGCATCAAGGAACATTCAACCTTATGAAAGGACTTGAATTTCTTAACGACCGATATGCAATGTTTAATCTTGCATGGGACTTAGAGGGTAAGATCTTTAATCGTCTTCCACTCATCAAGAAGTTAAAGTGGCGTGAGTATGTTGCCTTTAAAGGTATGTGGGGTCATCTAACCGATAAGAACAATCCATACTTACCACAGAATGCTACTGATACAGAATTGTATAAGTTCCCTGTCGATACACGTGTTATGACACATGACCCTTACATGGAGTTTGTAGTCGGAATACATAATATTTTCAAGTGTTTGGAGGTAGACTATGTTCGTCGACTTACTTATAATAATGCCCCGGGAATATCAAAGAATGGTATCAGATTTGGTTTTAATCTGGTCTTCTAATCTCTATGGGCAAATCATTCGTTAGATATGATAAAGGATATTCTCTTAGTAGGCATTGGAAGCTTTGTTGGTGGCAGCCTTCGAATGGTTATTTCGAAGTATATTCAGCTTGCAGTTGCTGGTTCATTCCCTTTGGGAACAATGGTTGTAAACGTACTTGGATGTTTTCTCATTGGCATCTTCTCTTCCTTACCTACTGGTAATGGAGGTGTCAGTCCAGCCGTCCGCCTCTTGCTTACTACAGGTTTTTGTGGAGGTTTTACAACTTTCTCAACCTTTATGAATGAGCATGCAACGCTGATGAAAGGTGGTGATGCCTTTATGTTATCATCTCTTTATCTCATCGCTTCTCTTGCTTTGGGCTTTATAGCTTTATTAGCAGGTCGCCACCTTGTTATGTCTATTTAATGATCTTACCATTATCCTTGCTTCACATATTTACTCCCAATCGATTATGTATTTCTATAGGGATACCCCCCGAGAAGAATATAAATTTAGCTTGTGAGCGAATTAGTTTTTAAGTTCTTAGTATAAACTTTTAAGTTTTTACCCAAAACGCTCTTAAGCTTTCACCAAAAAGCTCTTAAGCTTTCACCAAAAAGCTCCTAAGCTTTCACCAAAAAGCTCTTAAGCTTTCAGAAGAAGATTTCTGAACATTCTACAAAATCTTTTTATAGAGTAAAATGTTTAGAATAAGAATATCTCTTAGTTTCTTTTCTATCTCCTTTCTTTTCAGTATCTTTGCACTCTGTAAAATATTAATAATTAAACAATTCAATAGAATATGAAAGCATTTGTATTTCCCGGACAGGGATCTCAGTTTGTTGGTATGGGTAAGGAACTCTATGAGAACAACCCATTAGCAAAGGAACTTTTCGATAAGGCTGACGAGATTCTTGGCTTCAAGATAACCGAGATTATGT
>CAMUQM010000155.1 GCA_947095945.1 uncultured Prevotella sp. | reverse complement strand
TCTAAAGATTGTTACAATACTTTTACATTAAAAGTTTTGAATTACAAAAACTAATTTGTATTTTTACACTCGAAAACCTAAACTCTCAGTTGTTTAAATCTATATTAGTTATATATGGCACGAGAAAAACAAATCATCGAGTGTGTTCCTAATTTTAGTGAAGGACGTAACAAAGATGTAATCAAGCAGATTACTGATGAAGTAGAACGCGTTAAAGGTGTTAAATTGCTGGATGTTGACCCCGGAGAAGCAACCAATCGCACAGTTGTAACCTTCGTGGGTGAGCCATCAGTAGTTGTTGAAGCTGCTTTCCGTTGTGTAAAGAAGGCTGCACAGCTTATTGACATGCGACAGCATCATGGTGCTCATCCTCGTATGGGTGCAACTGATGTTTGTCCGCTTATTCCTGTAGCAGGCATCACCTTGGAGGAATGTGCCGTGTTGGCACGCCAGTTGGCTGAGCGTATCGCAAATGAATTACAGGTACCTTGCTACTGCTATGAAGCAGCTGCCAAGACTCCTGCACGTAAAAATCTTGCTATCTGCCGTAAGGGAGAGTATGAAGCACTTCCTCAGCGTATGACAGAAGCAGCAGAAGCACCTGACTATGGTGCACGTGAATGGGACGAGCAATTAGCACGAACAGGCTGTACAGCTGTCGGTGCACGTGACTTCCTCATTGCAACAAACTTCAACCTCAATACAACCTCAACACGTCGTGCCAACGCAATAGCATTTGATGTAAGAGAGAAAGGTCGTCCGATGCGTGAAGGTGGTTCACCTGTTGGTAAGCCAATGAAGAACGATAAGGGCGAAGTCATCATGCAACCGGGTACATTGAAGGCTACAAAGGCTATTGGCTGGTTCATTGATGAATACGGAATTGCACAGGTTTCTATGAATATAACCGACATCAACGTTACTCCTCTTCATGTTGCCTTTGACGAGGTTTGTCGCTGTGCACAGAAGCGTGGTATACGCGTGACTGGTACTGAAATAGTAGGTCTTATTCCTAAGCGTACGCTCATTGAGGCTGGAACTTATTTCTTGAAGAAGCAAGAACGCTCAATAGGTATTCCAGAAGAAGACATCATCAAGATTGCCATTATGTCTATGGGATTAGATGATTTGAAGCCTTTCAATCCACGTGAAAAAGTTATTGAATATTTGTTGGAGGATGCTAATAAGACTCCAAAGCTTATTGACTTAACAGTCAAAGAGTTTGCTGATGAGACTTCACGTGAATCTCCAGCACCCGGAGGTGGTACTATCTCAGCTTATATGGGTGCATTAGGTGCAGCCTTAGGCACAATGGTAGCCAACCTTTCCAGCCATAAGGCAGGATGGGATGCACGCTGGGAAGAGTTCAGTAATTGGGCAGAAAAGGGTCAGGCAATACAAGCGGAACTGATGGTACTCGTTGATGAAGACACAGAGGCTTTCAACCGTATTATGTCTGCCTTCGGTCTTCCTAAGGGTACTGACGAGGAAAAGGCTGCACGCTCTGCAGCAATACAAGAAGCAACACTCTTTGCAACAGAGGTTCCATTGCATACAATGAAGGCTTCATACAAAGTGTTTGAACTTTGTCGTGCAATGGCAGAAGAAGGTAATCCAAACAGTGTTTCAGACGCTGGTGTTGGTGTATTGGCAGCCCGTGCTGCAGTACTCGGTGCTGGTTTGAACGTGAAGATTAACGCTTCTGGCTTGAAAGATAAAGAAAAAGCAGACCGTTTAGTTGCCGAGGCAAACGAACTGATTGCAAAAGCTAACGAAGCAGAGGCTGAGATAATGAAGATAGTTGAAGCTAAACTATAATGTATTTCTTTATAATATAAGGTTTATTTCACTTATATACAAGAAGATATACTTTTCTTTGCCTATCTATAATAAAGTAAATTATATATCAATAAAAAGGGCAGGTGTAGTTTTGCCTGCCCAATTAAGATCTTTATAAGATAATGATATATAATGGTAGCTAAACCCGATATACGCTTTAGCTATTACTTCTTACTTTAGAATTCTATTCAAATAACTACAACCCCAATAAAGCAGCTAAGCTACTATGACAAAAGAAGAATTTATAAAAGATATTCGCACAGGTATAGCTGATGTTTTACCTGAGCCACAAGCATACGATTCTGCTATCAATCACGCACCAAAGCGTAAAGATATTCTCACACAAGAAGAGAAGAAACTTGCTCTGCGTAATGCCTTGCGTTACTTTCCTAAGAAGTTCCATGCAACATTAGCACCAGAGTTTGCTGAGGAATTACGCCAATATGGTCGTATCTATATGTACCGTTTCCGCCCAACATACGAGATGTACGCTCGTCCTATCGACGAATATCCGCATAAATCTAAACAGGCAGCAGCTATCATGATGATGATTCAGAACAACCTCGATAAGGCTGTTGCACAACATCCACATGAGCTGATTACATACGGTGGTAATGGTGCCGTCTTCCAGAACTGGGCACAATATCGCCTTGTAATGAAGTATTTAAGCGAGATGACAGACGAACAGACTTTGGTTATGTACTCTGGTCATCCACTCGGTCTCTTCCCTTCTCATAAGAATGCGCCACGTGTTGTGGTAACGAATGGTATGGTAATACCAAACTATTCTAAGCCTGACGACTGGGAACGCGATAACGCATTAGGCGTAAGCCAGTATGGACAAATGACAGCTGGTTCCTATATGTATATCGGTCCACAGGGCATCGTTCATGGTACAACAATCACCGTTCTGAATGCAGCCCGCAAACGATTGAAGGCAGGAGAGACCAGTATCAAAGGTATGCTCTTCGTTACTTCTGGCTTAGGTGGTATGTCTGGCGCTCAGCCTAAGGCTGGTAACATTGCAGGTGTTGTAAGCATTACGGCGGAAATCAATCCATTAGCAGCACAGAAGCGTTACGACCAAGGTTGGGTTGACGAACTACACACTTCGCTCGACGAACTTATCCCTACAGCATTGAAGGCTGTTGAAGAGAAGCGTACAGTCTCTATGGCTTACGTGGGCAATGTTGTTGACCTTTGGGAACGCTTGGCAGCAGAAGACATACACGTTGACTTAGGAAGCGATCAGACTTCGTTGCACAACCCATGGGCAGGAGGTTATTATCCTGTAGGTGTGTCATTAGAAGAGTCTAAGCGTATGATGGCAGAAGAGCCACAACTCTTTAAGGAGAAAGTTCAGGAATCTTTACGTCGTCAGGTTGCTGCTATTAACAAGCTGACAGATAAAGGAATGTACTTTTTTGATTATGGTAATGCTTTCCTTTTGGAATCAAGCCGTGCAGGAGCAGATATCATGAAGACAGATGGTAAGTTCCGTTATCCATCCTACGTACAAGATATTATGGGTCCAATGTTCTTCGACTATGGTTTTGGACCATTCCGTTGGGTTTGTTCTTCTGGTGATCCAAAGGATTTGGAAACATCCGACCGCATTGCAACAGAGGTATTAGAAGAAATGCGTAAGACTGCAACTCCAGATATTATCGGTCAGCTTGACGACAATATTCATTGGATTAAAGAGGCTGGAAAAAACCATTTAGTTGTTGGTTCTCAGGCTCGTATCCTCTACGCAGACTCTGAAGGCCGCACAAAGATAGCCTTGGCTTTCAACGAAGCTATACGTAAGGGAGAGATTTCTCGTCCTATTGTTCTTGGACGTGACCACCACGATGTATCGGGAACAGACTCTCCATTCCGCGAAACATCTAATATATATGATGGCTCACAGTTCTGTGCTGACATGGCTGTACAGAATGTTATTGGTGACTCTTTCCGTGGAGCAACATGGGTATCCATCCACAATGGTGGCGGTGTTGGCTGGGGAGAAGTTATCAATGGTGGCTTCGGTATGGTGATTGATGGTAGCGAAGACTCAGATCGTCATATCCGTCAGATGCTCCTTTGGGATGTGAACAACGGTATTGCACGACGTAGTTGGGCACGCAACACGGGTTCTATTGATGCCATCCGAAGAGAGATGGAACGCACACCGGGACTTTGTGTTACACTTCCTAACTTCGTTGATGATGACGTTATCAACACTGCTTTTTAATCAATTAAATCTATTATACTAATCCGTAAAACTATGAACAATATTCATCAGATTAGTGCCGAACATCTGTCTATAGAACAGATTGGCGAGATTATCAAGAACGGCACAAAGCTTGAACTTTCTGAAGATGCACGTCAACGTATTATCCGTTGTAGAGAGTATCTCGATAATAAGATTAAAGAATCAGAAACACCTATCTATGGTGTGACTACTGGTTTCGGTTCACTCTGTAAGATATCTATTGACAAGGATAGCCTGTCACAGTTGCAGAAGAACCTTGTAATGTCTCATGCTTGTGGTGTGGGCGACCGCGTTCCAAATGAGATTGTAAAGATAATGTTGCTGCTCAAGATTCAATCGCTCAGCTACGGCTACTCTGCTTGCCAGCTGAAAACCGTCGAACGACTGATAGACTTCTTCAACAACGACATCTATCCTATTGTATATATGCAAGGCTCGCTGGGCGCATCAGGTGATCTCGTTCCTTTGGCTCACCTTTCTTTACCACTTATTGGTATGGGTGAAGTGGAATACAAAGGCGAAATCTTCTCTGGTGCTGACATCCTTAAAAAGATGAAATGGGAGGTTATCGAACTTGTTTCTAAAGAAGGACTTGCCTTACTCAATGGAACTCAGAATATGAATGCCTTTGCTGTATGGGCACTCTTACAAAGTGAGCGCTTGAGCGAATGGGCTGATGTCATCGGTACTATGTCTCTTGAAGCTTATGACGGACGTATTGAACCATTCACACATG
>CAMUQM010000154.1 GCA_947095945.1 uncultured Prevotella sp. | reverse complement strand
CAGAACTTTCCGCATATTCGCATCGCACAACTCGCTCGGCTCTACTATGAACAGCGAGCTGGATTGTCGCAGTTGTTGGAATGTGAGACGGTGAAACAGGTGCGCGAACTATTAGCAACACAGGTTACACCTTACTGGGAGACACATTATGTCTTTGGAGAAGAGAGTGTGAAGAGCGAGAAGAGGCTATCTACAGCATCGTTGAATCTGCAGATTATCAACACCGTTGCATCTATCCTCTTCGCCTATGGCAAACACAAGAATGCTGAAAAGTACTGTGAACGTGCCTTCGACTTCCTCGAAGCATTAAAAGCAGAGGATAATCACATCGTAAGGATGTGGAAGGAAGTGGGACTAATGGTAGAAACTGCGGGGGATTCGCAGGCACTCATACAGCTTAAAAAAGCGTATTGTGACCGAAAAGACTGCCTCCGTTGCAGGATAGGATATGAATATCTGAAGGGAAATTCCTCAGCAAAATAGAGCTATTAGGTTAATTGGGCTAATAAGGCAAATACGCCTAATAACGCCTAAAACAAAATGGATTATGGAACAGAAGAAATATATTTTTGAGACAAGAATGGAGGTTCGCGACTACGAGTGCGATATCCAAGGTATTGTAAACAATGCAAATTATCTGCATTACACCGAGCATACACGCCATAGATTCCTCAAATCATTGGGCGTGAGCTTTGCTGATCTACACGACAAAGGAGTCGATGCTGTTGTAGCACGTATGCAACTCACGTATAAAGTGCCGCTGACCTGTGATGATGAGATTATCTCACGTATGTCATTAAAGAAGAATGGACTGCGCTGGGTGTTCTCTCACGACCTCTTCCGTGCCAGTGATGAGCGCCTCTGCTTCCACGCAGATGTTGACCTTGTAACGCTTATAAATGGTAGATTAGGCAATAGCAAGGAATATGATGAAGCCTTTGCTGCAGTATTGTAAAAGCCTACTCACTCCCTAAGACTCCTCCTCTTGCGGAGGAGTTTGGGAGCGACTACTTATCACAACCTACGCCATGGAATCCTTAAATTCAATCCTACTTACTCGACTCACTCGCTTCAACCTCAGCGAGTTGGCTGAACTTTACAAGCGAGCAGGCTCTGCAACTGCCGTCATAGAACACAAACGGGACATCAGAGAGATTCTTCCTGATGCTTCAACTCATCTTATACAAGCGCTGAAAGATGTTGATAGCCTTAGAGAAAGAGCTGAACAAGAGTTGGAATACGACCAACTGCATCATATTGAGCCTATCTGTATGAATGACGAACGATATCCGCAGCGGCTCAAAGAGTGCATAGATGCACCTATTCTACTCTATTATCTCGGTAATGCCGACCTCAACAATCGACACATTATCAATATTATCGGTACACGACACTGTACCACCTACGGACAAGATATTATCCGCTCGTTTGTCAGAGAACTGAAAGCACTTTGCCCCGATGTGCTCATCTTCAGCGGATTGGCATACGGCGTGGATATTAATGCACACCGAGCTGCCTTAGAGAATGGCTTTGAAACCGTCGGTGTATTGGCACACGGACTTGACGATATCTATCCTCGTGGGCATAAAGATACAGCCCTAAAAATGATTGAACAAGGTGGATTGCTAACAGAGTACACTACACATACACAGCCTATTGCGCGCAACTTCGTACAACGCAACCGTATCGTGGCGGGTTGTGCAGATGCTACAATCCTCATAGAGTCGGCTGCTAAGGGCGGAGGACTTATCACTTGCAGTATCGCTCGCAGCTATGGACGAGAAGTATTTGCCTTTCCGGGCTCCGTACATTCGGATTATAGCGAGGGATGTAACAACCTTATTCGTGACAATGGGGCTGCCCTCATCACGTCAGCTACTGATTTCGTGAAGGCAATGGGCTGGGATGATGATATCAAGTTAGAGCAGGCACAACAACGAGGAATTGAACGAACGCTTTTCCCTGATTTGTCTCCAGAAGAGGAAGCCATTGTCCGTGTGCTCGCTAAAAACAACGATTTACAAATTAACCTTTTGTCTATTCAAGCGAACATCCCTATCTCACGACTCACTGGAATACTCTTTACATTAGAAATGAAAGGAGTCATCAGAGCTATGGCTGGCGGTTGTTATCATCTTTTGGCATAGTGTCTTAAAAGGTTAGGAACACCGAGAGAAATCATAAAAGAATTGTATAGTAAAATTATAAAAATAATCTTTTGTAGAAAAAAACAGCATTCTTTTGCCACAAACATTTTTCTTTTTCCGTCTCTATAGATGTAAACGATTACAGATTTATCAACCTAATTAAACATCAAGACAATGAAAACAACAATCTTTACTATCGCATTCGCTGTAGCTGTTCTATGCTCAAGCTGCACCGTAAAAGCCAAGCCAACGAGTCTCATCATGAAGCCTACGAATGATGAGGTGGAGTCTATTTTCAAAGAGTTTAAGAGTGGAGATAACGTCACTTACGTCAACTTGCCTAAGACACTTATAAAGCTTGGACTGAAGGCTGCTAACGACGAGACTGCTAATGCACTCGCTGAGCAAATCGACGGACTGCAAATTTTAACTTTCGAAAAGGCTAATCAAAAGACAAAAGACGGCTTATACAACCGTATCAGTAAGTTGGAATCAAAGGGATATGAGCCAATGGTAAAGGTAAATGAAGATGGAGAAAAGGTCAGAATACTCATTAAAGGTAACGAACAAGAAGTACAGAGTATTGTTATCTTAGCTCTGGACCACGAAGACTGCTCGCTCATTAAGATTGACGGACGTATCAATCCAGCTAACATTGATGATATCGTAAAGTCACAGACAAAGTAAACAAGGACAATACATGAAACGGATTCTTATTTTATTTGCCTTTTCTATTAGTGTATTAGGGTCTTCTGCGCAAAGCGTAGAAGCGCTATTCAGACAATACAAAAGTGAGAAGAATGTGGAATATATACACATTCCACGTTTTATAATGTCAATGGCTAAGATGCTTACAAAAGCAGAGCTTGAAGAAGCTAAGGCATTAAAAGCAATCTCTTCTATTCGGGTTCTTAGCTTGGAAGAATGTTCTCCAATCGTTAGACAGAACTTTCAAAAGACACTTCAGACCTTTCACCCAAGTGGATATACGCCAATCATCTTCAGTAAAGAGGCTGATGAGACCAATTATATCTACGTAAAAGAAAAGAAGGGATATATCCGTGAACTGCTCATTCTTTCTGCCGACAAGCAAGATGGAGCTATTGTCCATATTAAAGGCAGGATAAAACCCGAAGAAGTGAACACTGTTGTAAAACAGAATACAAAGAAGAAACTGAAAGAACTATAAGGTGTATTGCGATTTACTACGTACACTATAGTTTCTTATTGCCCACAGTGCACATCTATTATCTATGCAAGCAAGCGAATTCAAACAGCTATTCCTACCCTGCCATCGGAAACTCTTTTCGGTGGCATATAGGCTGATGGGGAACGCTCAAGCTGCTGAGGATATGGTGCAAGAGACTTTCTTAAAACTCTGGATGCAGCGTGATAAGATTGAAAGGGTGGACAATCCTGAGGCTTATAGCATCACGGTACTGCGCCGACTATTCTATGACAGAATGAGGACAGGGCATCTACAAGAAGTCGACAAAGATGTGGGAAGTTTGCAAGTTACCTCCTCGCAGAATATCAGTAGACAGTTAGAAGAAGCTGATGAATACCAACGAGTAAGACAGTTGATTGCTCGTCTGCCCGAGCCACAGGCAAGGATCATGCTAATGCGCGACGTTGAAGACCGCAGTTTTGAGGAAATCAGCATCGAAACAGGGCTTACAGAGGTGAATATAAGAAGTATTCTCAGCCGCGCCCGCAAGAAGATTAGAGAACAGATAAAAAACAATGAAGTATGACAAAGACTGAAGACATTAAGCGCTTGCTTGCCAAATACTACGATGGACTGACCACCGAAGAGGAGGAGAACACGCTGCGTACTTACTTCAATGGCAATGACATTGATGCCAGTTTAAAGGATGAAAGCATCTTCTTTACAGCTCTTCAGTCTTCTGATTGTCCTACACCAGCAGGAATGGAAGATCGGCTCAGCCGTCAGATTAGCCAGTGGAACACCTTAGAAGTCACTACTCGCCGTACGATAAGGCATATCAACCTGCGTTGGGTAGTAGGGATAGCAGCCTGTCTGTTGCTTCTCTTCGCTGCGGGAGCTATTGTTTACCAAAATGAGAACAAATCCCCACAGACAGAGCAGGATACTTACACTAACACGACAGATGCCTACGCAGAAACCTCACGAGCACTGATGAAATTCTCAAAGTCGCTCAACAAGGGGATTGATGCAGCTGAAAACATCACTAATAAAACAAGGGATTAGATTATGAAGAGAATTATTTTAACGCTTTGTTTAGCAACAATCGCCTGCTTAACAGCATTTGCACAAAAGGTATTATTTGAAAAGTATAGTGATACTGACGGTGTGACTACTGTTTATATATCACGCAATATGATGCGTATGATGGGAAATGTGAGAGCAGGGGACAAGGATATTAGTAAGATAGCCAGCCGTCTGGATTATCTACAGATACTCTCTTGTGAACGTCCTTCTCTGATTCCTTCTATAAAGAAGACAGCTCAAAGCATCTTCAACCAACAGAAATTTACAGTTATAATGCAGGTCAATGAGGGAGGCGAACATACCACTATCTACGGACGAAATTACCCCAATGGAAAGAAAGAGTTTGCCCTACTTGCCATAGAACGCAACGAGATAACAATTATCAACCTGCTTGGTAATATCTCGCTACAGGATATTCAAGGAATAGCTGG
>CAMUQM010000153.1 GCA_947095945.1 uncultured Prevotella sp. | reverse complement strand
CATCTTCTTTCAGTACGATAGTAAGGTTGCCTTGGTTGGAAAGAACCGTAGTGAAGGGTTCATAACCTACAAAGGAGGCTTTAAGGATATTACCTACTGTAACCTCCTTGAAGTTAAAACTACCATCATTAGCGGTTGTTGTACCAGCAATGAAGGTAGAATCCTTGGCTGAAAGGATAATGACATTTGCGTAGGGGATAGGCTTCTTGTTTTCATCAAACACCTTTCCAGATACAGACTGTGCATTGGCTCGAAGTCCAGTGCAGAACAGAAGGAGGATAAGTAATAGTTTTTCCATAACTCATGAAGTTAAGTGAAACGAAAGGTTCAAACTCAGTTGCGCTTTTAAAAAGCGTTAGGTATCTTCTGCAAAGGTATAAAATTATATGATTACTAATAAAAAAAAAGGAAAAACTTTCAGTTTAATGTGTCTTTTTTAGTTGTGAGGTGGTTTAGTTGTGAGGCTTTATGTACAAAAAAAGCCATACCAGAATCCTATCAAAGGATTACTGATATGGCTTTATATTTATAAGTGTTTAGCTTAGAGCAGAGCGTCGAACTTCTCTTTGAGAACGTCCTTTGAAGCTGCACCAACAAACTTGTCTACCAACTGACCACCCTTAAAGAAGAGGATGGTTGGGATGTTACGTACACCGAAATCAATGGCTACGTCATCATTCTCCTCAACATCACACTTGCCTACAACAATCTTACCATCGTACTCTTCAGCAAGTTCAGAGATGATAGGACCAATCATCTTGCAAGGTCCACACCATGTTGCCCACAAATCAACTACCAATGGTAACTCACCATTCTTGTAAGTCTCTAAATTCTCGTTAGTAATTACTACTTCCATTTTTATTCTGTTTATAAGTTTATTAATATTGTCTTTTCTATCTATTTACTCATCATCAAAGATTGTGCCACTTTCGATTTAGTTTATATGGAACTCCATCTTCTCATTCGATGAGATAAAGTCTATCAGCGTACGGTCGACGTTAACGCCACCATTCTTACTCCTTAGCATAAGAACTGTGTTGTCAGGTGTTCGCAACTGTATGTAAAGCTGTGTGTTACCGATGTGTTCCTCGATGACTGTTGCTAATTCTGAAACAAACGCATCATCTAATGCTGTTGCATCCATTGAGATGGTAAAGCGTTCTAAACGGTTTTGTTTCACATCATAGAGTTGTTCAATCTTCTGTACCTTTAGCTCTAATAGGTCTGGATTATTGCGGTAACGAGGCTGGCACTTTGCTGTAATAAAGACCGTGTAGTTCATCTTCAAGAGATTGTTCCATCGTGCCCAGTCGTCACCAAAGAGTGCTAACTCACCCGTTCCGTGAAAGTCTTCTATCGTGACAAAGCCAAAGGGCTTGCCAGTCTTTTGTGAGAAACGCTCATTAACAGAGGTAACAATACCGCCGAATGTCACTTCGTCAGCTTTTGTCAGTTCTGTCATATTAGCATCGCGACCTATCTTAGAGCAATGTGTGTTACACATGTTATTCAATATGACACTGTATTCATCGAGTGGGTGAGCAGACAGATAGATACCAACCAGTTCGCGTTCCTTATTCAATTTCTCGATAACAGGCCATTTCTCAGCCTTTGGAGCAATAGGGTGAACTACATCAACAGCATCCATACCTCCGAAGAGGGAGTTCTGTTGTTGTGCCTTTTCAGCTTGGAAAAGCTGACCATAACGGACGATAGTGTCTAAGAATAAATCACCCTTTCCAGTGACAGCAAAGTATTGTTCACGCTGCAATCCGAAGCTGTCGAAACCACCACTATAAGCCAGACTTTCAAATGCTTTGCGGTTTACATTACTGAGGTCAACACGCTCTGCAAAGTCGTATATATCCTTATAAGGCCCATTTTCCATACGCTCACGTACAATACTTTCAGCCGCACTGGCACCCATTCCCTTGATAGCAGATAGTCCGAAGCGAATCTCACCATGCTTGTTCACACCAAAGCCTATCTGACTCTCGTTGACATCAGGACCAAGGGTTGCAATCTTCAATGCCTTACATTCCTCCATCAACTTTGTGATTTCGGTAATCTGACTGAAGCGACGTGTCATCAACGCAGCCATGTATTCGGCTGGATAATGCGCCTTCATGTAGGCTGTCTGATAAGCTACCCATGAGTAGCAAGTAGCATGTGACTTATTGAAAGCGTAGCTGGCAAACTTCTCCCAGTCGCTCCATATCTTCTCAAGAATCTGTGGGTCGTGTCCGTTCTCTTGTCCTTGCTTGATGAACTTAGGCTTCATTTTGTCAACGATGGCTTTCATCTTCTTACCCATCGCCTTACGAAGTGCATCACTC
The DNA here is from genome assembly GCA_947095945.1 of uncultured Prevotella sp. GTDB lineage: Bacteria > Bacteroidota > Bacteroidia > Bacteroidales > Bacteroidaceae > Prevotella. Next base: position 2,508 of record CAMUQM010000153.1, on the reverse strand, counting down.
TCACCACGAGTAAAGTTCGCTAATTGGCGACTTAAGAGCATTACTTGCTCTTGATAAACAGTGATTCCGTATGTATCTTTGAGGTACTTCTCCATACATGGGATGTCATACTTCACCAAAGAAGGGTCATGTTTACGCTTGATAAAGTCTGGGATATAATCCATAGGGCCCGGACGATAGAGCGCATTCATGGCGATGAGGTCTTCAAACACTGTTGGATGAAGCTCACGCAGATACTTCTGCATACCAGCAGACTCAAACTGGAAAGTACCAATGGTTTGTCCACGTTGATAGAGTTGGTAAGTCAATTCGTCATCAATAGGTATCTTCTCAAGGTCAATAATGTCGCCTCTCGTTTGCTTAACAACCTTGCAAGCCTCCTTCAACTCGGAGAGAGTTTTCAGTCCGAGGAAGTCCATCTTGATAAGACCAGTAGATTCAATCACGTGACCGTCATACTGGGTTACAGGTACTTTCTTCTCAGGGAAGTCTGGATCACTTGCCGTAGAAATTGGTACCCATTCATCAATAGGGTTGCGACAGATAATGAATCCACAGGCATGGATACCCGTTCCACGCACTGTTCCCTCCAGCATCTTGGCGTATTTAATGGTGTTGCGCTCCCTTATGTCTTCGCTTACCTCTGCATTCTGCAACTGTGGTGTACACTTGATAGCATTCGTTAAGTTCATCTTCATGCCATCAGGTAAACGTTCAGGAATAGCTTTACAAAGGGCGTTAGATACGTCCAAAGGTAGTTTTTCTACGCGGGCAACATCCTTGATAGAGTTTTTTGTTGCCATCGTTGAGTAGGTGATGATATGTGCACAGTTCTCATGTCCGTACTTATCCATTACCCACTGCAGCACACGTCCACGACCATCATCATCGAAGTCGGTATCAATATCGGGGAGATTGACACGGTCAGGGTTGAGGAAACGCTCAAAAAGTAGGTCATACTTCAATGGGTCAATCTGCGTAATTCCCAAGCAATAAGCCACAACCGAACCTGCGGCAGAACCACGTCCCGGACCTACCATTACGTCTAAGTCCTGTCGTGCAGCATTGATAAAGTCTTGCACTATAAGGAAGTAACCGGGAAAACCCATCGTCTTCATGACGTGCAACTCAAAACGGATATGATTCTTAACCTCATCAGAGAGAGGATCACCATATAGCTTCTTTGCACCATCGTAGGCTAATTTAGCAAGATAGTCAGCCTCAAACTTAATGCGATACATCTTCTCATAGCCTCCTAAACGGTCGATAACCTTCTGTCCTTCTTCTGGCGAAAGCGGGTTCTCACCATTCTCATCGGTGGTAAACTCTTTGTATAAATCTCCTTCGCTGAACTTCTGTTTCCATTCTTCCTCTGTTCCAAAGTCTTCTGGAATAGGGAAGAAAGGCATGATAGGACCATGATTAATATTGTAGGTCTCTACCTTATTAAGAATCTCCAGTGTATTTGTCATCGCCTCTGGGATGTCCGAGAAGATGTCATTCATCTCCGCACGTGTCTTGAACCACTCCTGTTTAGAGTAGCGCATACGCTTTGGGTCATCCAAATCTTCATTCGTTGAAAGACAGAGTAGGTGGTCATGTGCTTCGGCTGTTTCCTTATCTTCAAAGTGACAGTCGTTGGTACATACTATCTTTATACCATATTCCTGTGCAAACTTCATGAGTACTTTATTGGCTTTCTGCTGCAAAGGATAAGCCTCACGGTTTGCTACCAGACTTGGGTCTTTTACTTCATGGCGTTGTAGTTCAAGATAAAAATCATCTCCAAACACACGGTGATACCATTCGCAAGCTTCTCTTGCCCCCTCGATATCATCATGAATAATCTTATTAGGGACCTCACCTGCAATACAAGCTGTACAGACAATCAGTCCCTCATGATACTTCTCAAGCTGTTCACGATCCGTACGAGGACGATAGTAATAACCATCTACCCACGCATTAGATACAAGTTTAATAAGATTCTTGTAACCTGTATAGTTCTTCGCCAATACAATAAGGTGGTAGCCTGAATTATCATGCATACTCTTATCCTTATCATGCATTGTGCGCCGTGCTACATACATTTCACAACCAAAGATAGGTTTGAAAGGTTCTTCACCCTTTTCTTTCCTACCTTTATTGACCTTAGCACAATAGTCAGCAAACTCTTTTATGCCGAACATCACGCCGTGATCGGTAATCGCCATACCCTTCATTCCATCGGCAATAGCCTTATCAACAAGGCGTGTTACCTTTGACTGGCCATCAAGAATAGAATAATTAGTGTGGACGTGTAAATGTACGTAATCTTCCATTGAACTTATGCGTTTTTGAGCTGTAAAGTTACTATGAAAAGCCGACATAGCAAAAGATTGAGAGTGAAAATTTGTGGAAACGACAAAAAAGAAGTACCTTTGCAACAAAACAAATACGTCGTTTATCGACCATGGGAAAAATAAAAAAGAAACTCAAAAAGATTAGAATCCATCACGAGGGGACAAATAC
>CAMUQM010000152.1 GCA_947095945.1 uncultured Prevotella sp. | reverse complement strand
TGCAAATGCGGGTCAGTGAAAACACTGCGCCATGGCAAATTACCGAAGTCGTTAGTACCCTCAAGCGTAGCCTTGTCATCAACAGGGTCGCGAACAATGCCACTCATTTTCACGTCAGGGCGTTCGTAATTGCCATAAAGACTCTTACAGCCTGTCAATGACAGGGCTGCAAGAGCTATGATGATTATATTTAATTTCTTCATTGTTATTCCTTTATTAGAGTCTACTCTTCAATCTTATAATCCACTGCAGGTCCCTTTGAAAGTTTCTCAAGTTCCTTGATGACATCGCGACTTGTCTCATCTTCAAATACGAGAGGCTTAACACGCTCCTGCAAGTACTGGAAGAAAGCAAATAGAGCTGGCACAATAAACACCTGACAGAGTGTACCGATAAGCATACCGCCTACTGCTGCAGCACCGAGCGTCTGGTTACCATTACGACCTACACCACTTGCAAACATCAATGGTAACAAACCGATAATCATTGCAAGAGAGGTCATAAGGATAGGACGCAGACGAGCACCAGCACCTAAGATGGCAGCATACTTGATAGCCATACCTGTACGACGACGCTCAAGAGCGAACTCTACGATAAGAATAGCATTCTTTGCCAACAGACCAATCAACATAATCAATGAGATCTGCATATAGATATCGTTGCTATGTCCGAAGATTAACGTAAAGATAAATGCACCAGCCAAACCGATAGGAATAGAAAGAATTACAGCCAAAGGAAGGATGTAGCTCTCATACTGAGCACTCAAAATCAAGTAAACGAATACGATACAAAGAACGAAAATCATTGCAGTAGAGTTAGAAGACTCCTGCTCTGAACGCGTCAGACCAGAGAACTCATAACCATAACCCTGAGGCAACACTTGCTTTGCAACTTCCTCTGCAGCCTGAATAGCCTGACCTGAAGAATAACCATCAGCTGGTGTAGCACTGATAGAGATAGAGGTAAAGAGGTTGAAACGAGTAATGTTTGATGGACCATAAACACGATTCAATGTGCAAAACTCACTTACAGGTGCCATTCCACCAGCGGTTCTTACATAGATATTGGTCAGTCCGTCCTCGCTCATACGACTCTCAACCGTACCTTGAATCATAACACGGAAGAGCTTACCATAAGAGTTGAAGTTTGAAGCATACATACCACCATAATATCCCTGCAATACTGAGAGAATTGCAGCTGGTGATGTACCAGCCTGCTTTGCCTTTGCCACATCAACATCAACCATATACTGTGGATAGTTAGGGTTGTAAGTGGTAAGTGCACGGCTGAACTCTGGACGCTTGTTCAATGCAGCTAAATAATCCTGTGCTACCTTATAGAACTTATTAAGATCGCCACCTGTCTTATCCTGCAATACAAAAGAAACACCATTTGATAGACCATAACCAGGAATCATCGGAGGACCGAAAGCAATAATCTGTGCTCCCTTGATACTTGATGTCTGCTTGTAAATCATACCCAAAATCATATTCGATGATGTTGGATCGATAAACAGACCAGCTATACCTGCGCCATCAAAAACAGACTTAATACGATCTATCATTCCATACTCACGCTCGGCAAATGGCTTTAGCTTAATAATAAAGGTTGACTGGTTAGAACCCTGTCCAGCGATGAAGTTGTAACCTACAATCTGCTCACGGCGCTCAATATATGGGTTGCTTGCCAACATTTTGTCAATCTGGTAGGTCACCTTCTGGGTTTCAACCTGTGATGTACCCGGAGGCAAACTAATCATTGCAAACAATGTACCCATATCCTCATTTGGAACAAGACCAGTCTTTGTGAAATTCATTGTCACAACAAGCGCAACAATACCCAAAACAACAGTGAGGCTTGATATCCAACGGTGATTTATAATTTTCTCAACAACCTTCTGATACTTGTTGTTAATCTTATCATACTGGGTATTGAAAGCCATGTGGAAACGGTCAACACGTGACAGTTTCTTGTGCTCCTCATCCTTGCTATGTGGCTTCAGGAAGATAGCACAGAGCGCTGGAGAAAGTGTCAAAGCATTCAAAGCAGAGATAACGATAGACACAGCCATCGTAACACCGAACTCACGATAGAATGTGCCAGAGGTTCCACCCATAAAGGATACAGGAACAAACACGGCTGACATCACCAAAGTAATAGAGATAATAGCACCAGAGATTTCGTTCATTGCATCAATAGCTGCTGTCATAGCGCTCTTATAACCTAAGTCGAGCTTTGCATGTACAGCCTCAACGACCACGATGGCATCATCGACCACAATTGCAATTGCCAACAACAATGCCGAAAGTGTTAGCAAGTTGATAGAGAAACCAAATACCCAAAGGAAAAAGAAGGTACCTATCAATGCCACTGGCACGGCAATCATTGGAATTAACGTTGAACGAATGTCCTGCAAGAAGATATACACAACGAAAAATACCAATAAAAGAGTTATAAACAATGTAAAGACTACCTCTTCGATTGAAGCAAAGAGGAACTCTGTTACATCCTGCTCAATTGTAACTTTCATGCCCGGCGGCATCTGCTTCTGAGCATCAGCCAAGGCAGTCTTCACATCATCTGCAATCTGTGTAGCATTTGAACCAGCGATTTGGTTTACCATACCAATAACAGCCGGACGGCTGTTGTTCTTCATCATAACTGAATACTGCAGACCACCTAACTCTACCTTTGCCACATCACGCAGATGAACTGTTTGACCATTGGTATTGCTTGAGATGATAATATTACCATACTCCTCTGGAGTCTTCAGACGACCTTTGTAACGCATGGTATATTCAAACTTCTGATTACTCTGCTCACCAAATGAACCCGGTGCAGCCTCAATATTCTGCTCTGCCAAAGCCATAGATACATCTGATGGAACCAGCTTATGCTGCTTCATCTTATCAGGATACAGCCAAACTCGCATAGAGTAGGTCTTCATACCCGGTGTCTGTACGTCACCAACACCATTGATACGCTTCAACATTGGCACGATATTGATATTGTTATAGTTCGTCAAGAACTCGTCATCATATCGTCCGTCATCTGTTGTCAATGAATACATCACAACGTTTGAACTCTGACGCTTTGATACCGTCACACCCACACGTGTCACCTCAGCTGGCAACAATGCCTGTGCTTGTGACACACGGTTCTGCACGTTGACAGCTGCCATGTTAGGATCTGCACCCTGCTTAAAGTAAACCGTAATCATTGCCATACCAGCATTGGTTGCGGTTGATTCCATATAGGTCATGTTCTCAACACCGTTGATACTTTCCTCCAATGGTGTGATAACAGAATTCAGCACGGTCTGTGCATCTGCTCCCTGATAAAATGTCGAAATCGAAATCGTAGGAGGGGCAATATTCGGATATTGTTCAATAGGCAGTGATACCAATCCAATGATACCCAAGAGTACAAAGAAGATTGATATAACCGTTGACAATACCGGTCGTTTAATAAAATTCGTAAATGTCATAATACCTGATTGTTTATTTAGGAGAGAGGCTATCGTATGAATTAAGAAATCATCATCACCTCAACACCTAACATTCAACACCCATCACCTACTTACCTTCGCCTTTCATAGCTTTGAGAAAGCCTGATGCAGAACCTTGGTTCTCGCCAAGTTTCTCTGCTTTCTCAATGGCTTTATCATACTCTGCAGGAGTAAGTGCCTTAATATCTGCACCATCTTCAAGATTTGAAAGACCCTTGCTCACAATTCGGTCACCCATCTTAAGACCACTTGTCACGATGTAGTTCATTCCATCATTCTGTGGATCAACTGTAATCTCAGTATAATGTACCTTATTCTTATCATCCACCTTATAAACAAAAATCTTGTTCTGAACCTGTACAGTAGCTTCCTGTGGTACCAACAAAGCTCGGTTGTTAGTCTTTGCAATAACAATCTGACCGCTACCACCGCTCTTCAACAAATGTTCTGGGTTAGGGAAACGGGCAATAACACTCACCGTACCAGTTGTTGCATCAATGATACCACTGGTCTTAACAACTACACCTTCATGGTTATAGGTCGTACCATCAGCCAACAACAAGCTAACTGCTGGGAAAGACTTGATGGCATTGTTCAAACCATTATTAGTACGGCTGAGTTTTAATACATCAGACTCTGTCATTGAAAAGTAAACTTCAATAGAAGATGTATTGCTGATAGTCGTAACTGGCTGTGCAGAAGATGCACTTACCAAAGCACCCTCCTTATAAGGAAGACTACCTACATAACCCGATGCAGGACTCTTCACATAACAGAAACCGAGGTTATCCTTAGCCGTGGCAAGCATTGCCTGCGCCTGACGAACAGCAGCTTGTGCTTGTACTACAGCTGCTTTAGCGGAAGCTACACCACTCTGTGCCTGACTAACTGCAGCCTGTGCTGTCTCGTAAGTATTCTTAGCTGCTTCCATCTCATAATCACCAATCACCTTATTATTATAAAGGTTCTTGCTGTTACTATAAGCCAAACGTGATGTTGCAGCCTGAGCATTTGCAGAATTAAGACTTGCATTAGCCTGTACGACACGAGCCTGAGCTCCAGCAACACCACTCTGTGCTGAAGCAACCTGAGCCTCTGCCTGACGTACAGCAGCCTGATAAGTAGAGTTATCTACTACAAAAAGTACCTGCCCCGCACGTACATATTCGCCTTCATGTACATACAGCTTTGTAATAAAGCCACTTACCTTCGGACGTACCTCAACATCCTGCACACCCTTAATAGTAGCTGGAAATGTTGTTTTCAACTGTGCATTAGCTGCACCAATCGTTACTACAGGATACTCATTGTTTGTTGGAAGACTTTGTCTACCTCCTCCACCGCAACTGGTAAGTAACACTGCAACTGCTGCTATAGCAGA
>CAMUQM010000151.1 GCA_947095945.1 uncultured Prevotella sp. | reverse complement strand
CCATGATGAGTGCAGGCAACTTCTTGATGTTCTTCCTCGGTCTTGAAATGGCATCTGTGCCTTTGGCATGTACAGTTGCCTTCGATATGTATCGTAAGAACTCTGCAGAGGGTGCAGCTAAGTTTATCTTGACCGCAACTTTCTCAAGCGGTGTAATGCTCTATGGTATCAGCTTCCTTTATGGTCAGTTCGGTACACTTTACTTTGCTGATATTGCAACAAAGATGGAGGCAACTCCATTGGTAATCATGGGTCTCGTGTTCTTCTTCAGTGGTCTTGGTTTCAAGATTTCTCTTGTACCATTCCACTTCTGGACAGCTGATACTTATCAGGGTGCACCAACAACCGTTACTGGTTATTTGAGTGTAATCTCAAAAGGTGCTGCAGCCTTCACATTGTTGAGTATTCTTTTCCATGTCTTCGGTGGCATGATGGAGTATTGGCACGTGTTGCTGATGATCGTTGTTGTACTCTCAATTACTATTGCTAACCTCTTTGCCGTACGTCAGAGTGAGTTGAAGCGCTTCATGGCATTCAGTTCTATCTCTCAGGCTGGTTATATTATGTTGGCAGCAGTAGGTAATAATTGGGCAAACTCAGTAGCAGCTCTTAGCTACTACGTTTTGATTTATGTTGTTGCTAACATGGCAGTCTTCACAATCATTTCCGTTGTAGAGCAGAACAATGGTGGTAAGACTAATATTGATGATTACAATGGTTTCTATCAAACCAACCCACGTCTGAGCTTCTTGATGACCTTAGCGATGTTCTCACTCGGTGGTATTCCTCCATTCGCAGGTATGTTCTCTAAGTTCTTCATCTTTATGTCAGGTGTTAATGGTGCTGACATCAACACCACAATGGGAGCATGGGCTTACGGAGTTGTATTCATTGCACTGCTCAATACAGTTATCTCACTTTACTACTATCTCAAGATTGTAAAGGCAATGTACATTGTTCGTACAGACAACCCATTGCCAACCTTCAAGAGTGACTGTAACACTAAGTTTGCGTTGGCTGTCTGCATGGCAGGTATTCTCCTCTTCGGTGTTTGCAGCTTTGTATATGAGTGGATTGCAGCAGCTGTTTAATAGGCTACAGACTTATTAAGTAAGTATATGAATCGCCCAAGGGTTTCAGTAAATCCTTGGGCGATTTTTCGTTGATTATGGTTTATGATGGGTGAGAGATGATACCGCTTTTTGTATCAGTTAGTCATTAATCTCTTATTATATGATGATTATAATGCCCTTTCCCTCTCATCTTTTTCTGATGTATTATTATTTAGCACATATCGTGTTTGTGCCCAGCACGTGTTGTGCTGATGGTAAACACCAATGGTGCTGAGTACAAATTAGCTTGCAATAGGTTATCAATTGCTCGCAATAATGTTTACATTAATATAGTCTTATAAGCTTCAAAAAAGTAAATATAATCTTATCTTTTATTAGTATGATAACTATCAGACTATCATAGGATTATAAAGTCGTGTAAGAAAAGGTGCTTAATTGGACTTCAAAAGGGCGTTAGTAAGAGTTCAAAAGGGCATCTTTTGCAAGCTAACTAAGCGTCTTTTTGGAAGCAAACGGTCTTCTCTTAAATTGTAGTTGTGATTTTATGTTTACAAAGAAAACGCCGGCGTTGCAAAGACAGACAAGATACTCGATAATAAAACAAAATATGTTTAGCCTCTCATGATTGATTAGGGTTAAACAAAAAGACAGACTCTACAAAATCAGAGAGTCTGTCTTTATTATATTGGAAAATAGAGTAACTCTATTAGAATGGTAAGTCATCTGTAGAGTTTTCCTCAGGTTGTGCAGGAGGGAATGGAGTAGCCTGTGGCGCAGCAGGAGCTGGCTGTGGAGTAACAGGTGCTGCAGCAACAGGTGCACCAGCCATAGCAGCAGTAGCATCTACACGCTGAATGTTCCATGCACGGATATTGTTAAACCAACGACCGTTGTATTCATGCGCATCAATGTCAAAGCTTACATTGATTTCGTCACCAGCTTTGATGGCGAATTGTTCAATTCTATCAGCACCAAAAACGTTGAAAACCATCTTCTTTGGGTACTGGTCGTGTGTCTCAATCACATACTCCTGTGACTTCCATGGTCCTCGAGCTGAAGTTCCTTCGCGTGGAGGAAGGACAGCAATTACTTTTCCTTGTAAATCCATTTATTTTACTTGTTTTGGTTATTTTAATACTTTATTCTGTTTGCGAAATTACTAAAATAGTTCTAAAAACCGAAACTTTTATACTTAATTTTTGTTTTTCACGTCCCTTTTTTGTATTTTTGTACGATGAAGTTGAAAGACGATAATGGATTTGTTTCCTCCGTCTGGATATGTGTAAGTATAACGAAATATTAACTAAAATACATACTAATGAGATTTAACCTTTCAAGCACTGCATTGAGCAGCCGGTTGTTGACTCTCTCTCGAGTGATTAATAGTAAGAATTCTCTGCCTATCTTGGATTGCTTCTTGTTTGAAGTGTATGATGGTCAGCTTACTATTACTGCATCAGATAGTGAGAATGTCATGCGCGGAACATTGAATCTTGAGAGTTGTGAAGGCGAGGGCAATTTTGCGGTGAATAATCATACGATTCTTGATGCTGTGAAGGAACTCCCAGAACAGCCATTGACACTGGATGTAAATCTGGATGAGATGAAGATTTATGTTACCTATCAGAATGGTTCTTATAACTTCCCAATTCTCGGTGCTGACGAGTATCCTAAGGCTCAGTCAGTATCAGACAATGCTACAACGATTACACTTGAAGCAGAGAAATTATCTGATAGTTTGACACGCTCACTCTTTGCAACAGCGCAGGACGAGCTTCGCCCAGTGATGAATGGTGTTTACTTCGATTTGAAGGAAGATGGTTTGGCAGTTGTAGCCAGCGATGGGCATAAGCTTGTAAGAAATAAGAACTTTTCTATTAAGAGTGATTCTCCTGCATCATTTGTTCTTCCTAAGAAGCCAGCTTCATTGTTGAAGAATGTCCTTTCAAAGGATGGTGGCGATGTTATCATTCGTTTCGATGAGCGTTCTGCAGAGATTTCTTTTGCAGAAGGCAATCTTGCTTGCCGCTTGATAGAGGGTAAATATCCTAATTATAACAGTGTCATTCCACAAGATAATCCTAATCAGGTTACAATTGATCGTAAGTCGTTGATTGGTGCTTTACGTCGTGTATTACCTTTTGCAAGCGATTCTTCACAGCTGATTCGTTTCCATGTGTCAGCTGGTTTATTGGAATTGAACGCAGAGGATATCGACTTCGCTACAAGTGCTAAGGAGAATGTTACTTGCGAGTATGGTGGAAATCCTATGAGCATTGGCTTCAAGGGTTCAAGTATGCTTGACATCTTAAATAACCTTGAGAGTGATGATGTTGTCATTCAGTTGGCAGATCCATCACGCGCTGGTGTAATCGTACCGGGTACTCAGCCAGAGAATGAGGATATTCTCATGTTGATTATGCCGATGCTGTTGAACGATTAAGAAAGAAGTTAAATAGATTTTATCGGGAGGATGGCTGTGTATCTTCTATATAGCCATTCTCCCTTATAATTATATATAGGGTTATACACAAACGTATGAAACTGAATTTGACAAAGCCTTTGATAGTTTTCGATTTAGAAACAACAGGGCTTGACCTCGTAAACGATCGTATTATTCAGATTTCTTTCATTAAGGTTTATCCTGACGGAAAGGAAGAAAGAGAAAATATCTTTATCAATCCCGAAAAACCTATACCTGCAGAGGTTACGTTGCTGACGGGTATTTCAAATGCAGATGTGGCTGATGCACCTACCTTTAAGCAGAAAGCTAAGGAATTGTCAGACAAGTTTGCTGGTTGTGATTTTGCTGGATATAATTCCAATCGTTTTGATGTGCCGATGTTGGCAGAGGAGTTTTTGCGTGTTGGTGTTGACTTTGACTTCTCAAAGTGTCGTCTGATTGATGCGCAGAATATCTATCATAAGATGGAGCGTCGTAATCTTGCTGCTGCTTATAAATTCTATTGTGGCAGGAAGATGGAAGATGACTTTGAGGCACATAAGGCTGATCAGGACACTGAGGCTACATGGCGTGTGTTGCAGGGCGAACTTGAGATGTATGCACCCGGCAAACAGGAGGAAGAAGATCGTGTTTTGAATAACGATATGGACGAGCTTGCAGAGTTCTCACGCATGAACGACTTTGTAGACTTTGCGGGTCGTATGATATGGTGTGACATGACAGATAAAGATGGTAATCAAATCTTAGATGCTGCAGGAAAGCCACGTCGTCATGAGGTATTCAATTTTGGCAAGTATAAAGGCTGGGATGTAGCTGAAGTCTTGCGTAAGGATCCAGGCTATTATAGTTGGATGCTTGCAAGCGATTTTACTTATAACACAAAGCAGGTCTTGACACGTATTCGCCTGAGAGAGTTTAATAATAAGTAAGGTTATGCTGAAAGGAAAGAAAATAGTATTAGGTATAACAGGCTCTATTGCTGCTTATAAGAGTTGTCTTATTATTCGTGAGCTAATAAAGAGTGGGGCAGAGGTGCAGGTTGTTATCACGCCTGCTGGTAAGGAGTTTATTACTCCTATCACGCTGTCTGCATTAACCCATAAACCCGTTGTTAGTGAGTTTATCTCGCAGAAAGATGGTACGTGGAATTCTCATGTGGATCTTGGATTATGGGCAGATGCTATGATTATTGCTCCTTGTACTGCTGCAACATTGGGTAAAATGGCAAATGGAGTCGCTGACAATATGCTTATTACTACTTATCTTTCGATGAAAGCACCGGTCTTTATTGCGCCTGCAATGGACTTGGATATGTATAAGCATCCTTCAACACTGAGGAATATCGAAACCTTGCGTAGCTTTGGTAATCATATTATTGAGGCGAGTAGCGGTTTTCTTGCCAGTGGTCTTGAAGGGAAAGGAAGAATGGAAGAGCCTGAGAATATTGTTAA
>CAMUQM010000150.1 GCA_947095945.1 uncultured Prevotella sp. | reverse complement strand
ATCTTATCTTCCCTTCTGCCATTCGTTATGTAGACTTAGGTTCACAGAACATCATTGCAGGGAAGGCGGAGGATGCCGAGAACGTACTGCGTGTAAAGGCTTCAGTGAAGGACTTTGAAACGGAGACCAATATGAGTGTCATCTGTGAGGACGGCTCTTTCTATGCTTTCAATGTAAAGTATGCCGATGAACCAGAGAAGTTAAGTATCGAGATGAAAGACTTTCTCTCCACGACAGAAGGCAGGCTGCCAAGCAACCGCTCTGACATTTATTTTAAGGAACTCGGCAATGAGTCGCCTATATTAATCAAACTGATGATGCAGACTATCTATCAGAACGACAAGCGTACCATCAAACATATCGGTATACAGCAGTTTGGTATGAAGTTCCTGCTTCGTGGCTTGTATGCCCATAACGGCTTGCTGTATTTCCACACTCGTATGGAAAACGGCACGAATATGCCGTACTCGGTAGATTTCATCACCTTTAAGGTGGTTGATAAGAAGATGGCAAAGCGTACTGCTATACAGGAACAGGTGTTGCAGCCACTTCGTGCCTATCATCAGGTGATGCAGGTGCGTGGCATGGGTAGTGAACACACTGTGTTTGCGCTCGAACAGTTCTCTCTTGCAGAAGACAAGCAGCTTGAAGTGACGCTCTATGAAAGAAATGGCGGTCGTACGCTGACTTTTTATGTAACGGCAGAGGACCTGCAGATAGCAAAGAAGATTGATAACCTCAAACTTAAATGGTAATGAAGAAGTATCTTTTCCTTCTTATGTGTGCGGTGGCCATTGCGCTGCCCACACAGGCACAACGGCTGATTCCAAAGCAAAAAGGCTTGGAAATAGTAGGTAACGTGCCAATTATCAAAGGCGAGAATTTGTTTGCCAAAGACAATTTTGGCATAGGTATTTTGCTCACTCGCTATCTGAAGCGTGAGAATTATTCATTTCTTACGGTAGAATATGAGCAACAAAATATGCCGTATCGCAGCTATGATGTGAAACTCAAAGATGCCTTCGTGCATTTGGGTTATATGCAGCCTATTGTTTCTGACAATGGTAAAAATGTATTTGCCTATGCTGGAATATCCGCTTTGGGTGGCTATGAGGAACTTAACGAAGATAAGAAACTACTTCTTGATGGCGCAAAACTACTCGATGACTCTCACTTCGTCTATGGTGGAGCGGTGCATCTATCCATAGAATGTTTCTTATCGGACAATGTGCTGTTGCTACTCAAAGGACAGGGACGCATACTCTTTGGTACGGATGTTCATCATTTTCGCCCTGCTGTATCGGCAGGAATCAGGTTTAATCTATAAATGTAGGGAACAATGAAAAAGAAAATTTTTAATAGTATATGGGTAATGGGAGTGCTAACCCTTGCCGTGTTTTGTTTATCTGCTTGTGATAGGGAGTTGGATGTTCAGCAGTGTTATCCGTTCACTGTCGAGACGATGCCTGTCCAGAAGGACATCGTCAAGGGACAGACGGCAGAAATCAGGTGTACACTCAAACGTGAAGGCGACTTTGCCGACACTCGCTACACCATCAGATATTTCCAACCGGACGGGAAAGGAACGCTAAGAATGGACAATGGGACGGTATTCAAGCCCAACGACCGCTATCCGCTCACCAAGGATGTTTTCCGACTTTACTACACCTCACTCTCATCTGACCGCCAGACGATTGATGTATATGTGGAGGATAGTTTCGGCAGGGTTCAGCAGCTAACCTTTAGTTTTAACAACGAGCGGGAAGAGGGCAAGGACAAGCCTGCATCTTCACGCCACTAAGAACATAATGGATGCGAACGATACATTCTTTCATTTTACTTTGTGTATTCTGCCTGTTCTGTCAGCCGACCCTTGCTCAGCGGAGGGTGCGGTTGGCAGACTTGCCACCTTTTGAACGTGCGGTAGTCGTTGTAAAATACTTTGAGGGTATGCACAGCTGGAAGAATTATCCGTATGTTGGATATGGGCATCAGCTGCAACCAGGAGAGCGTTTCACAGCGGATATGACGGAATGGCAGGCAGACTCCCTGCTTCGTGCAGACCTTTGGAAATGCATTGAATGCTTCAAAGAATATGGCAAAGATGCCCTATTGCTTGCCGTCTTATCCTACAATGTTGGAGTAGGTCGGTTGTTGGGGTATGGCAAACATCCCAAGAGCAAATTACTCAAAAAAATAGAAGGTGGAGATAGGAGTATCTATCGAGAGTATGTTTCCTTCTGTCGATACAAAGGAAAGGTTTTGCGTGGGCTTGTCAAGCGAAGACAGGTGGAGTTTGCTCTATTCTTCATCTTGTAATTACTGAACACCTTTTTACCTAAAAACTCTTTAAATTTTATGGAAAAGCATTTATGGCATTGCAAAATTAAATATTTAATATTACTTTTGCAAACAAAAAGTATATATAATTACCAAACAATATGTATACGTCAACAAAATTGACAGAATATAGAAGTAAATATAATGTTTCGTGGGCTAAACAGTTGCCAGCCAACACTCCTCCTGAAGATGTCGTAGTTGCATACGACAATGAACCTTTATTTCGTCTAATTCAAGAAGATAGCGTCATGACAGAGGATGATTTAAAACCTCATACTGAGCTGTATCCACAGAAAAAATTTGGAAACAAACTATGGCAAGCATCTGGGTTATCTTCACTATGCACATTGGAAGATGCACGTTCTATGGCGAAACTTCCTTACTTGAAACATTTGCATGGAATTGCAGAAATAATAATGTGCCCAGAATATGGTGTAATGCTAAAAACTCCAAGTAATAACTGTGCAAATCATTATACTTGGTGGCATACAACTTTATTTGATTTAAACAAAGCTGAAATCCAATATAGAGAAATAACTCTTTAACCGAAAGCAATATGATTCAACTAAAATTTATAGAGGTTATTGTTTTCTATGAGATACCACAAGTTTTTGTAGCGACAGATATTTTTGGCGCAAATTATTTGTGCCTATTATATCCGTATGATGATGAAACGTGTTATAAATATCTCGCTGTAAGGATTAGTGAAAAACGTTTGAACTTATTTAAAGGTCAGAAAATAGATTTATTGTCTATATATAAAAAACCAGAAGATAATAGTTATCTTGATGTAATTGTAAGAGGTGCAAATGATATATTAGCCATACCCCTTGAATCTATTAAGGTACAGCCTTTTATGCTACCAGATGAAGGCTTTTTCTGTAATTATGAAGCAATTGATAATGAAGAATTAATTTCAGGTTCATTACAAAATGGTAAAATAATGTCTTGTATAGCATTTAGTGACATTGATAATTCTCATAGCATTGATATTAATGTATTAACAAATGCTTTAGACAGATACCAAGCTATGATACGTAACTGTCACATTAAAAGCTTTGGTAAACAACATGCCTCTGAAGCAAATATGAGAGCTTGTGCATTAAAGGCCGCATCTTTTGATGTACACTTTATTCTAAATGAAACATTTGATATGTTTGGTGAAGCATCAAGGATATCATCTACTTTACAGAAAATTGATGAAATATTTACAATAGACTCTGTAGATGGATTGAAAGAAAAAATTGAAGATTTACAGGGACATACATTAAGCAGTATGCGCTCTTTTTTGCAAGTCTTAGAAACTAATAAATTGTCTTTTAAACATAAATGGGTTACATCAACATTAGAAAAAAGTATCTCTGGTTCTACTATATCATTAAATGCAATTTCAAGAGTATATGATTATTTAAATGCACACATAGAATTAGAGGAAGTCATAACCGAATTTGTTGGTTATTTTGCTTCTGGTACAGTTCTATGTAATGGGAAATGGACTTTTATTTACGATAAAAAGAAAATAACAGGTACAACAGCTGAGGCTAATATCCTTAATGGAGTTACATTAGGGGAATTACATCAATATAAAATAAAATGTATTGAATATCAGAATGCAAATAATATATCTACAAAGCCAAAAACAACATATAAGCTTATAGAATGTACAAAAATATAAAAACAAAGGGGAAGATGGCACTTTGCCATCCCTCTCTTGCTCTTCTACCTCTTTATAAAGATCCTCAAGATCATCCTATAATTTAAGCTTTTGATAATTAGCGACTTTCTTTTGCTTCTTTTCTTTGGTCGCCTGCTCGTTCAAAGAAAAAGAAAAGAAGCCACGCATTTTTTAAGGTTGCGTGGCTCATTGTGTTAGGGATTTTCGGTTGTTTCAATTATCCGCTCTTCGGGGTGGGTATCGAAAGCCCAATTGATTTGTTCATCGGGCAGTGTGCTGTGTATTCCTCTGCCCATCACCATTCCACAATCTTCAAGGATTTTCCGCTCGGCTTCCTCTCGGTCTGTGGCTACAACCTCAAACACACCTTCAAAAACGTATTGGGTGCGTACTCTGTAAACTTTCCTTTCCATATTTTCAAAACTCAGCGATTAGTAATCTGTGTTCCATTGGTTCACCATTCGATAGCCAACGGTGGGTTAGCCAAAAATGATGTGCGCCGTAACCATAGACAAAAAACTTGTCAAGTTCCGTTTCTTGGGAGATTTGAAGGAGTGCGGTCTGCAACTCCTCCTTGTTCTCGGCTATGCTTATGGCATTGATAACTCTCACGATGATGTTGGGTATTTCATCTGCCCACGAGTTGTTGAGAGCTTTGCTCGAAAAATTATGAATAATGCCTTCTACTTGTACTTTCATATTGTTGTCGTTTATAGGTTGATGTTTTTATTTACTCTCTGCAAATAAGGGTGCAGTCCTCTACCTCGGTGGGTAGTCCAAAGGCTGGAACGTGGGTAAAATAAGGTTGCATATTCCCCTCTATGTCTGTGTGGGGCGATATAACCTCCGCTTTGGTGTCCTTACTCCATTGGTCTGCGAGTGCGATTTCTTCGTCTGTCAGTCCTGTACTATCTCCATTGATAAGGTAGCCTAAACTCCACGTTGGAATTTTCTCTATTGTCTTGTATGTCGCCATAATCGTTGTTATTATAGGATTGTTATGCGGTTGCTCTCTGTGCTATCATTCTCATATTCTTCTGCATCAAGGCGAGTATCTGCTCGTGGTACTCGGTGTTCTTGT
>CAMUQM010000149.1 GCA_947095945.1 uncultured Prevotella sp. | reverse complement strand
AACAAGAGAAGATGAACTTTTCAGAAGTTATAGGACAAGAAGCTGTCAAGGAACGGCTCGTTCAGATGATCAAAGAAGATCGTCTGCCCCATGCCTTGCTCTTCTGTGGACCACATGGAACAGGTAAGATGGCACTTGCAATGGCTTTTGCCAGCTATTTGCTTGCTGGTGACGATGCCGAAGAGGCTACTTCACCTACCATTTCCAATGCCCGTGCTATGCTTCGGAACTGGGAACACCCCGACCTTCACTTCTCTTATCCTACCATCAAGCTACCAAGCATGAGTAGTGACCACCAACCAGTAAGTGCAGACTTTGCAAAAGAATGGCACGGACTCATCATGCAAGGAACCTACTTCACCATGAACCAATGGATGAAGCAGATGGGAGCTACCACACAACAGGCTATTATCACGGGTGCAGAGAGCGATGAATTATCTCGTGTTTTGGCGTTGAAGTCAAGTCAGGGAGGCTACAAGGTGTCTATCATCTGGCTGCCAGAACGAATGAATCTGACCTCTGCAAACAAGCTATTGAAGCTGTTGGAAGAACCACCACAGGGCACCATCTTCCTTATGGTATGCGAGGAACCAGAGAAACTGCTCGAAACTATCATCAGCCGTACACAGCGTATTGATGTGAAACGCATCGAAGATGAAGCTATTGAACAGGCGCTCATCAAGCAAAGGGGTATTGACACTGATGCCGCACACCGCATTGCTCGTATTGCACACGGTAGTTGGCTGAAAGCATTGGAATCGTTAGACTCAGGCAATGAAAACCGTGAGTTCCACAATATGTTCCAAATGCTTATGCGCCTATGTTACCTCCGTAACGTGAAAGATCTTAAGCGTTGGAGTGAGGTTGTAGCAGGATATGGACGTGAGAAAGAGCGTCGTATGCTCATTTACTTCCAACAACAGGTGCGTGAGAACTTTATCTTTAACTTCCAAAACCCCGAACTCAACTACATGACTTTGGAGGAAGAGAACTTTGCAAAGAACTTTGCACGATTCATCAACGAGGCAAACGTTATTGAAATCAACGAACTCTTCCAGCGTGCTAATCGTGACATCGGACAGAATGCAAACGCTAAGATTGTCTTCTACGACATGGCATTAAAGCTCATTGTGCTACTTTTGAAGAAGTAGACAGGTAGACAAGTTAACGAGTAAACTGGTTGACAGGTTGACAAGATGTAAGTCTAAAACCTATATAATATAATTTATCATTGCTTATCACAGCCTACCACCCTCTCTTCCCAAAGAGTCTTATGGAGGCTTTCAATATATATAAAACAAAAAGAAACAATCAATGGATTACAAAGATATGAAATTCAAGGTCTGGCATGGTTGCGACCGAGGCTTATGTCACAAAGGATGTGGCAGACAAGACCGCCAGTTGAATACCTTCGACTGGCTGGCTGACGTGCCGGGAAACAACCAGACAACCGACCTTGTTGAGGTTCAATTCAAGAATACACGTAAGGGATACTATCACAATGTCAACAACCTTGACTTGAAGAAAGGTGATGTTGTGGCAGTAGAAGCTAATCCCGGACATGACATCGGAGTCGTTACGCTGACTGGACGTCTCGTCAAGCTGCAGATTAAGAAGTCATCATGTGTGAAGTCACCAGATGATATTAAACGTGTCTATCGCCTCGCAAAGGAGGTTGACATGCAAAAGTACCACGAGGCAAAGGCACGTGAACACACTACAATGATTGAGAGTCGACAGATTGCAAAGGGCTTAGGTCTAAAAATGAAGATTGGTGACGTAGAGTATCAGGGCGATGGAAACAAAGCAATCTTCTACTACATCGCCGACGAGCGTGTCGACTTCCGCCAGCTTATTAAGGACCTTGCTGCAGCCTTCCATGTACGAATCGAAATGAAACAGATTGGTGCACGACAGGAAGCAGGACGTATCGGCGGTACTGGTCCATGTGGTCGTGAGCTTTGCTGTGCCACATGGATGAAGAATTTCTCCAGTGTTTCAACCACAGCTGCCCGCATTCAGGACATCTCACTTAACCCAACCAAGCTGGCGGGTATGTGTGCTAAACTGAAATGTTGTCTGAACTACGAGGTTGATGACTACATGGAGGCTGGCAGAAAACTTCCAAGCAGAGAGGTTGTCTTGGAGACAATGGATGGCGAATACCACCTCTTCAAGACTGATATCCTCAATGGTCAGTGTACCTACTCTACCGATAAGAATCTCGCAGTCAACCTTGAGACGATTAGTGCAGAGCGTGCGAAGGAGATTATCGAACTTAACAGACGCGGCGAAAAGCCTCTTTCTCTCCTTGAAGATGGAAAGGCTAAGGCAGCAAAGAAATCTGTTGACCTACTTGCTGGTGCTGACCTCAGCCGATTTGATAAGGCTAAGAAGCGCAAAAAGAATAACCAACCGCGTAATAACAACGGGCAGCAAGGTGGTAGACCACAACGCGATAATCGGCGTAACCAGCGTGATGAACAGGACAACTATCGTCAGCAAAATGACAATAGACGTCCACAAAACGACAATCGTCGCCCACAGAATGGTAATCGTCGTCCTTATAACGGTCCTCGTCCTGCACATCAGCAGAATGAAGGTACCGCACAAAACAATAGAAATGAAGGCAGACAGCCTCAGCAAACGGAAAGAACGCAAGAATGAGACATAAGGTTTCCACCTTATTATATATCATAGC
The DNA here is from genome assembly GCA_947095945.1 of uncultured Prevotella sp. Classification (GTDB taxonomy): domain Bacteria; phylum Bacteroidota; class Bacteroidia; order Bacteroidales; family Bacteroidaceae; genus Prevotella. The sequence continues at coordinate 2,410 of CAMUQM010000149.1, read as the reverse complement.
ACTCATGGTTATCGCCATGGGTGCTGCTTCATGCAGTGATCCACGCACATACGACCGATATGAAAGTGTGTCACTACAGGGCTGGTCACGCAAAGATACACTTACTTTTAATGTTCCTCGTCAGTGGGAAGGCAGCTATCAGTTAGACCTCTGCCTGCGTGCTGCACAGACTTATCCATACCGCAATATAAGTATGATTATTGAGCGGAAAGTAATCTACTACAGGCAACGTAAGAAGCGTGAAAAGACTTACAATGATACCATTAATTGTGAGATTATTAACGACAAAGGAATATTAGTAGGACAGAAAGGTATCACAAGCACTGAGATACGTCAGGCAATTACCTCCTTCCGTCTCAACCGAAATGACTCTATGCAAGTTAAGATACGTCATATCATGAGTCGTGAGTCACTCCCCGGTATCAGTGACATAGGTATTAAACTTATCAAGGAATAAAAATTAGAAACAAGCAATAAAGGCTGCTTCAACTTCCATGCATTGGAGTCTTGAAGCAGCTTTTACATATATTGAAATAAAGCATTTCCTAAATAAGGAAATTCAAAACAACAAACCACTATTAAATGAGTAGTGCCGACCTAAGATACTATACCATCTTTAATAAAGCCTTTATTATTGATACCCTATAAAACCATCCTCATATTTATCGAGTATTAGTGTCGTACAATGTTTCATTTAATGATAATAATACTCCTTATTACCCGTCTTCTACAATAATGATAATGCATAACACAAATGGTGTTGATGCTTAGCACATGTGGTGCGGAGGCTTAACACCGATGGTGCTGGGCACAAAAAACTTACAAAATGTTATGGAAAACAGTTCCAACTTATTGTTAGCAGAAATCTATACGACCTACTGCAAACAAAGATTATGTAAAATATAGGATTACTCTTCTAAAACAAATGCGGTATTATATGCTCCAAAGAGAATTCACATTAAGTGCGTATTAGAACTATCCAAGCGTAATCTTATCTCCTACTGACGGATAAGATTACGCCCTGCATCTATACGGAGGAAAATAAATAGAAGCAACGTAAAGCCCCAAAGAGAAGAACCTCCGTAACTAAAAAATGGTAACGGAATACCAATAACTGGCGTTAGCCCCAATACCATTCCAACGTTAATAAAAACGTGGAATAGGAAGATTCCCGCGACACAATAGCCATAGACTCGCCCGAACTTGAAAGGTTGTCGGTCGGCAAGATACATTAGTCGCAGTATAAGGAAGAGGAATAGCACAAGTACAGAGGCTGAACCGAGAAAACCCTCCTCCTCACCTACCGTACAGAAGATAAAGTCGGTGTCTTGTTCAGGTACAAACTTCAACTTTGTCTGCGTACCATTCAAGAAGCCTTTACCCTGCAGACCACCTGAACCGATGGCAATCTCACTCTGATGCACATTATATCCAGCTCCAGCAAGGTCTTCATCCAATCCTAAAAGTACGTTGATACGCACACGCTGGTGTGGTTGCATAACATCATTTAGCACATAGTCTGCCGAATAGAAAAAGGCGATTGAGCCTAAAGCAAACAATGCTATGTAGAAGTAGTTGGCAAAGCGAGTGTTCATCGCATTATAAACTAAATAACCAATAACACATGCTGATAAAACCAACTGTATCCAAACAACATCAAAGGGAATAACAAACTCTGAGAAGAGTAAGGCAAGTCCCGTGATTCCAAAGACATAAGTCAGCAACAAACGCGTTCGTCCCTTATCACCCACATAGACCCAAACCATCATTGAGGAGAATATCTGAACAAGTAAGAGGACGACAAACTTTCCTAAGGACGTTGGCGTATCCCACAGCAATACTTCTTCATACTTGATTCCGACGACAAAGTAAATAACCATTGCCAGTCCTGTAAATAGGAATGCACCAGACATTCCTTCACGATAAAGCATGAGGAAGAAAGAGAAATAAACCAAGGCAGAACCCGTCTCACGCTGCCCGACAATACATAACATCGGTAAGAAAATGATGCCACAGGCACCTGCGAAATGCTTCCAGTTCTTAATCGTAAAGCCATAAGCCGACATAAACTTAGCGATTGCCAATGCCGTTGCAAACTTGGCAAACTCGGCAGGCTGCAGTCGGAGTGGTCCCAAGACAAGCCACGAACGAGAACCTTTAATACTATGAGGATTAAAGATTGTAGCAAAAAGAAGGAGTACTAACAGACCATAGATGACATAAGCAAAGGTATCATAGAATCGGTCGTCCATCATTAGCAGTACAAAACCTAAGCAAATGGAAGTACCAATCCACACAATCTGCATACCCGAACGAGTTGAAAGTGAGAATATTTCTGTATCGCCGTAAGTATAACTCGCACCGCAGACGCTTACCCACCCAAAGGTGAGTAACGCTATATAGATACCAA
>CAMUQM010000148.1 GCA_947095945.1 uncultured Prevotella sp. | reverse complement strand
ACAAGGATTTTCAGTCCTTTGCTCTACCAACTGAGCTATGGCACCATCATTATTTGCAATGAATTTAGTAGTATTTGTACTGCTTTCTCAATTGCGATGCAAAGGTAGTACATTTTTTTTATTCCTCCAAAATTTTCTAAAGAAAAATATTTTCGTTTACATCCTTTAACAGGTGGCTATTTCTCGTTTATTGACCAACCTTGTGCCTTTAATTCAAACTCGTTGCCATCACGAGCAATAAGGAATGCACCCAAACTCTCTTTTGTGATATAACCTATCTGTCTGATATTCTCCATCTTATCTATTTTCTCATGGTCACCAATAGGAACTGTAAAGAGAAGTTCATAGTCTTCTCCACCATTCAAAGCAGCTGTTGTAAGATTCATATTGAATTCTTCACAGGTTGCTGCTGTTTGATAATCGATAGGAATATTCTTTTCATAAATTCTACACCCGCAGTGACTTTTTTCGCAAATATGTTTTAACTCGCTTGCCAATCCGTTAGAGATATCAATCATAGAAGTAGGGCGTATACCTGCTGCACGAAGCTGGTTGAGAAGCTCACCACGTGCTTCAGGTTTCAATTGGCGGTCAATAAGATATTCTTTTCCTGCAAAATCAGGTTGGAAGTCTTCAATAGCTGCACGTTCTTGACGTAATATCTCAAGTCGCTTCTCATCTTTATTGCTTTGTGCTTCCTTTACCTTATTATTATACTCTTGCACCTGCTGATAATAAACAGTCTTTTCACGTTCGAGGATTTGCAGACCCATATATGCAGACCCAAGATCACCTGTTACGCAGATGAGGTCTGTTTCATTTGCTCCGCTACGATATACAATATCATCCTTTGCAGCTTCACCAATGCAGGTAAGATTAATAGCAAGTCCAGTATATGAAGAAGTCGTGTCGCCTCCTACAATGTCCACATTCCATTTAGCACAAGCTTTGTTCAGTCCTGCATAGAACTGATCGAGGTCTTCTACCTTGAACCGTTTGCCGAGTCCTAATGAAACGATGATTTGACGTGGATGACCGTTCATGGCGAAGATATTACTCATTGCCACCATTGCCACCTTATAAGCAAGATGTTCCATGTCAATGTAGGTCAAGTCGAACTGTACACCCTCCATAAACATCTGAGATGAGACAAGTGTCTCTTTGTCCGAATAACGTAAAACAGCTGCATCATCACCTACTCCCATAATGGTTGAACTGTTGGTGGGCTGAATATCTTTTGTGAGACGATTGATTAGTCCGAATTCACCAAGGTCTTTTATTTCCATTTACTTTATTAATAGCTTAGTAATATAAAGTCTAAGACGTCCTTTATCTATGATTTATAGAATAAAGAACGCCTTAGTATCATGTTGCATGTGTATGTTTTATGAGCGTTTAATCATTTCACGCATAATCTGTGTCATAAGTGGCTGTGCTTCATTTGCTGCCTCCTGAACCTCTTCATGGCTAACCTTTACAGGAACGTCAAAGCCTCCAAGGTCAGTAATAACACTGATACCAAAAACTTTAATGCCACTATGGCGAGCAACGATAACCTCTGGTACGGTACTCATACCAACAGCATCACCTCCCATCTTGTGGTACATACGGTATTCTGCAGGTGTTTCAAAGGTAGGTCCTTGTACACCCATGTAAACTCCGTGCTTAACTTCGATGTTTTTCTCCTTAGCAATAGAGTTTGCTAACTCTACCAATTCATGGTCATATGCTTCGTGCATATCTGGGAAGCGAGGGCCTGTAGGGAAGTTACGACCACGTAGCGGATGTTCTGGGAACATATTGATATGATCAGTAATAATCATAAGGTCACCAATCTTAAATGATGGATTCATACCGCCAGAAGCATTTGATACAAATAATGTTTCAATACCTAACTCGTGCATTACACGAATAGGGAAGGTAACATCCTTCATATTATATCCCTCATAGAAGTGGAAGCGACCTTTCATAGCCATGATATCTTTGCCTCCAAGTCTTCCAAAGATAAGACTTCCTGCGTGACCTTCTACTGTAGAAACAGGGAAATTTGGTATATCTTGATAAGAAAATGCGTAACAATCAGTTATCTCTGAAGCTAATTGTCCGAGACCTGTGCCCAGAATGATGGCTGTCTTTGGATTTGTGGTCATCCTCTCTTTTAGCCAAGATGCTGTTCCTTGAATTTTTTCGTACATAGGATATTATTTTTTGATTAAACGTCTCTTCCTTGTCAAGCATAAAGCTCACTTTGATAGGAAGTGCATAAATATTTTCTTTTACTTCGCTTGATAATCTTTCAATATTGATAAGCCGCGCCTTGTCTTTCTCTGTTGTGATAATTAATTTTGGTTCAGGCATCTTGGCAAAGGTCTCATTTATACGATGAATGTCCTTTGCTGTGAATGCATGATGGTCAGGGAACAAGAGCGTTGTCAGTGCATTGTTACCCGTGAAAGAATTTAAATCCAACTCCAACTGCTTGGGTGACATGATACCTGCAAGCAATAAGATATTTTTTCCTCTTATCTCTGTGAGGGGTATATTTTTACCTTTATTGAAGATAGGTTCCAAGTCACAATAGTCTAACGTGGTAAAATAAAGTTGCTGGAAAGGATAGAGCTCCATAGCCTTACTCAGTACACGATAATCTATCGGGTTAAGATTCTTAGGACACTTCGTGATAATGACAATATCAGCACGATTCTTTCCTGAGAGCGGTTCACGTAATCTACCTGCAGGGAGAAGCTTGTCGTAAATAATAAGTCGATGATAATCAACTAATAGAATATTGATACCTGGTTGGACATAGCGATGTTGGAAAGCATCATCTAAAAGGATAACGTCCGTATCCTTTGTTTCCTCATCGGATGTTAGTCGGTCTATTCCTTCACAGCGTTTTTTATCTACAGCAACGTAAATATCAGGAAACTTTGTCTTCATCTGATAAGGTTCGTCGCCAATTTCGCGCATAGGAGTGTTCTCATTCGCCAATACATATCCTCGACTCTTACGTTTATACCCACGTGAGAGGACTGCCACTTTCATTTTATCCTTCAGTAGCCGGATAAGATATTCTACATGGGGAGTCTTTCCTGAACCACCCACGGTAATATTACCAACAGATATGACAGGAATATCAAACTGTCGGGATTTGAGAATATTCAATTCAAACAGCTCATTGCGTAATCTAACACCCAACCCATAGAGCCAGCTGAAAGGCAACAGCCATTTGTTTATTTTAATGTGATCTCCTTCCATATAAGATTAATGGATATTAGGATAAAATGGTAGACGTGCCTGAATAGCACTCTGTTGATTAATGGTCTTCAAGAGTGTGAAAGGCTCGTAATAATCACCTAAGTTTGCACGCAACTGCTGGCTTAAGTAGTTGTTTGGCTTTGTCTGCTCCATCATTTGCTCCAAGAAGTTAGGCTCTTTAGGATAAGCACATATTCTATGATTTGGCAGTTTAGCAAGCTGTGCAGCTTTTGCTATGGCAACATCCAATCCCCCAAGCTCATCAACAAGTCCAATCCTTTGAGCATCTTGTCCTGTAAATACATGCCCCTGTGCAACCTTCTCAACCTGTTCTTCAGTCATCTTACGTCCTTCAGCCACACGGTGACGGAAGAGTTTATAGCCACGGTTTACATATTGGCTAAGATATGACATTTCCTCTTCTGTGAATGGACGAGCGCGTGTGCCGAAGTCTGCATACTTGTTGGTCTTTACCTCATCAAATTTCAGACCCAGTTTCTCTCTTAGTAGACCGCTAACATCGGGGAACATACCAAAGATACCAATAGAACCTGTAATTGTTGTAGGCTCGGCAACAATCCAGTTGGCTGGAGCTGACATATAATAGCCACCTGAAGCAGCCATTCCACCCATGCTAACTACGACAGGCTTCAACTTCTTCAGTTCTATAATCTGATGCCAAATTTGTTCTGAGGCATAAGCAGAACCACCGCCAGAATTGATGCGTACGACAACAGCCTTTACGTCTTTGTCTTTCCCCAGCTTTTCTAAGTCCTTACAAACCACTTGTGCATCAATCTGATGACCTTGTGAGAAGAGTCCTCCTACAACACCATCAACGATGTCACCATAAGCGTAGTAGACTGCAACCTGTTTTTCCTTATCACCTTGGTTCTTATCCTCGGTGTTCACCATATCGGCAATTGTAACCTGATTGATATCTTTGTCAGCTTCAATACCTAATTGCTTCTTGACAATTCCCTTTATTTGATCTGTATATACTAAGCCATCAACGAGTTTCAGCTTTACGTATTCTTGTGGGTCAGCAAAGGTTATCATACTGTCAGCGTATGCGTTTAGTTGTTCTACTGACAATCCTCTGCTTGCTCCAACTTCCTTTGTTATATTTCCCCAAATACTATTCAAGTAGGCTGATGTCTGCTCACGGTTAGCATCACTCATCTTCTCACCAGTGAACATTTCGGTAGCACTCTTGTAAGCACCAACCTTTACAACTTGCATCTTTACACCGAATTTTGCCAAAAGATCCTTGATGAAAACTGGCTCAGATGCCAGTCCGTGCCAATCAATTTGTCCTTGTGGGTTCAGATAGACTTTGTCTGCAACAGAAGAAATATAGTATGTACCCTGTGTGTAAGTATCTGCATAAGTAATAATCCATTTCTTACTTTTTTTGAAATCAAGGAGTGCTTTACGCAAAGCCTGCATAGAAGCGTATGAGTCAGAGGTGAAGCCACCTGCTTCAATATATATACCTTTTATTTTATCGTTGTCTTTAGCTTTTCTAATACCTTCAAGCATATTATCAAGACCCAAACTGTTAATCTGAGAGCCTTGCAACTGACTAAGGAAATTATTTTCACTTCGTTCTGCCATTTGTCCTGAAAGGTCCAGTACGAGTACCGAGTTTTCTTCAGGTTCTTTGGATGTATCCTGCGATGCAATCATACCTGCAATAGTAAAAAGTGCAAAGAGTCCCGTAACGATGCTAAACAACATCATTCCAAAGAAAGAAGCAAAAACGAATTTGAAAAATTGTTTCATAAAAAGGTATCTAATTACTGTTTATCTTGCAAAGATATATATAATAGATGTAAAATCCAAATTATTCATGAATTCTTAATAACTTTG
>CAMUQM010000147.1 GCA_947095945.1 uncultured Prevotella sp. | reverse complement strand
ATTAAAGCAAGTACAAGGACGATAGGAGCTATCCATACATTCTTTTTCATAAGTTCTTTCTATTTATTTTAATGTTTTATTTATTTCGTGTAGGATTGAAGAAACAAGCGAAAGGCACGCAAAAGCAAGTCTTAACCGTCTATGATTGCGCTTATAGAAGCCTTCACTTCCGTTGCTGACACAGCCTTTAACGTACCCGCTTTCACCTCCAACAAGCTATCAGCAAAGCGCACAGCAAGTTCTAAGTCATGGGTTGAAAGGAGGATAATCTTATCTCTTTCGTGTGCCATTCGCTGTAAAGACTGGAAGGTTTCAGCCTTAGAAGGGAAGTCAAGAAAGGCCGTTGGCTCATCAAGTAAGATGATTGGTGTCTCTTGAGCGAATGCTTTCGCAATCATCACCTTCTGTCTTTCGCCATCAGAAAGGGTTTGAATCATTCTCCCTCTCAGCTTTTCAATACCCATCGTAGCGATTGCATCATCAACAACCTTGCGATCTTCGGCACGCAAGCGACCAAAGAAGCCGGTATAAGGCGACCTTCCCAAGCCTATTATCTCTTCTATCGTGAGATTCTGAACATCAGGTTTCTGAGTCAAGACAATACTCACCTGCCGTGCAAGTTGGTGCTGAGAGAATGACGTTATATCACGATTATCCAACAAAAGGCTACCTTTCAATTTTGGAAGAAAGCCTGTAAGTGTTTTCAAAAGAGTTGATTTACCAATTCCATTCTCCCCTATCAGACATGATAACTGCCCACTCTTTAACTCTAAATCAATATCAGAGATAACGGGATGGGAAAGCGAATAGCCTACTGATAGATGAGATAAACTGATAATCATTGCGACACAAAGAATCTATCAAACAAAGAACATCACTAACACCTGTGCAATGATAACCCTCGCAAACATACCCAAAGGATAAACCGAAGCATAACTAATGTTACTTGTCTCGCCCTTTATTGTATCGTTTGCATAGCCCAACGCCATTGGATTAGCCATCGAACCACAAAGGATTCCACAGATAGTACCAAAGTCAAACTTCTTCAATCGCAGAGCTATCAAGCCTACAATAATGATAGGAACAACTGTCAGTACAAAGCCTAAACCTATCCAAAGCAAACCTTCTGGGCGCACAACGATATCGAGGAAATCCTTTCCAGCATCCAAACCAAGGCACGCAAGGTAAAGGGAAAGTCCCAACTTACGAAGCATGAGGGAAGCACTACGCGTTGTATAAGCAATGAAATGCAAACGAGGGGCAAAGGCTCCGGCAAGGATTCCCATGATGATAGGACCACCAGCAATACCCAAACGGATAGGTGAATCCATACCCGGAAGGGTGATAGGGATTGTTCCTAACGCCAAACCAAGGAGCATTCCGAGGAAGATAACGGCAAGGTTAGGCTCGTTAAGGGTCTTAACAGAGTTGCCCAAGAAGTGTTCTGCCTGATCAATTGCCTCTGGCTGACCTACCAAGGTAAGGCGGTCACCATAACGAATAACAAGGTCTTGCGTTGCAAGTAGCTTAATATCACCACGGAGAATACGGCTCACATTGACATTATAAGCCTCACGCAAATGAAGCTGTCCGAGCTTTTTACCGTTCAACATACTCTTTGACAAGACGATAACACGGCTCTCCACCTTTTCATCAAGATGGTTCCAATCCACCTGCTCCTTGTTTAAGTCGCGATTAACCTTCTGTCCGAAGAGAATCTCCATGGCTGGAACTTCGTCGCGTTTCATTGCTACAAGCAGATTATCATTGGCTTGTAACACCGTTGTACTCATCGGAACAATCACATCATCACCACGCCAAATACGAGAGATAATGAACTTTCGATGCGTTCCTTGTGCTATCTCTGCAATCGTCTTACCATTAATGGCTGGATTAAGAACAACAAACTGTCCGATATAAGTATGATCATCTTCAGCCCCTGAGTGTACAACTAAGTCAGAAGGCTTGACAAAGAATTTACGAATAAATATCATTGCGAAGATAACACCAACTACACCTAACGGATAGGTAACAGCCGTTGCCAACGCAGCCGTACCTCCGCTCTGTCCTATATGCTGCAAAGCTTGTTGCGCAGCACCTAATGCAGGCGTATTGGTCGTTGCTCCACAGAGGATACCAATCATGTCGACCATAGGTACATTCATAGCATAAGAGAGTGCTACAGCCATCGCCGTACCCAAGAGGATGACACCCAATCCCCAGAGATTGAACAAGGTTCCTTCATGTCGGAAAGAACCAAAGAAGTTCGGTCCTACACTCAGTCCGAGCGTATAGACGAAGATGACCAATCCGAAAGTTTCGCAGTAGTTAAGCATCTGCTCATCTACGCGCAAGCCAAAACTACCTGCGGCAATACCGAAAAAGAATACGAAGGCTATACCAAGTGATATGCCTGCTACTCTAATTTTGCCTAAGCCCAAGCCCACCGTACAAACAAGTGAGAGGACTACAACTGCCTGCAGCGCAGAAGGGATGGCAAATAGTCCGCTAATCCAGTCCATAATTATTTGTTACAAGACCCCAAGATATTTCTCCAAAGGGATTCCCTTGTTTTTGTCTTCGTTGTCTTTATTGAGGTCAATTAGTTTATAAACGCCATCAATGGCCTTCTGTGTACTTGGAATCAGTAGTTCTCCATCTAACAGATGACCAATGAGGATAGCCGAGAAGATATCGCCCGTGCCCGGGAAATGTACAGGAATCTCTGTGTAAGGCAGTGTAAAATACTCGTCCGTCACATGGTTATACCCTACAACAGAAGGGGTACCATCAACAAGAATAGAAGTAATCATTGCCGATTTTGTACCAATCAAGCGTAAAGCATCAAGTAGTCTTTTAGCTTCATCGAAGTTTACTCCTTTCTCATCATACTTACTTGAAGTAAGATAACAAGCCTCTGTATAATTAGGGAAAGTAAGGTCGGCAACGCTAATCATCTCACGCATTGAGTTGATTGTTGCTGGCGTAACACCATTATAGAGCTTTCCCTCATCACCCATAATCGGATCTACAAAGATTGTCGTACCACGTTCAGCCTGTTCACGACAATAGTCTGCCACCAATTTTGCCTGTCGCTCTGAAGCAATAAAGCCTGTCGCAATCGCATCGAAACTAAAGCCAAGTTCCTTCCACACTGGGAATACGCCCTTAATATAGTCGGTTGTTTCAAGAATATTGAACTTACCATAGTCGAGCGTATTTGATACCAACGCCGTAGGAAGATTATAAACTGGATGTCCCAAGTAGGACAAGATAGGGAGCATCGCTGCTGTTGCAACCTTTCCGTATCCTGCAATATCATTAACAAGAAGTATATGTTTCTTACTCATTATATCTTTCTTCAATTGGACTACAAAGGTACTGTAAACCACATGAACAGCAAAATAAAAACCGATAAATTGGCACGAACTTTTCTATCTTCTACAAACAACTTGCTCCCGTATTTATTGATATTTGTAAACTATTTTCACGTAGTCCAAAGCCAATATATGCTCTTTTGGCTTTTAAAAGATGCCTAATTGACTTGCAAAAGATGCCCTTTAAGACCTTTACTAACGCCCTTTTGAAGTCCAATTAAGCACCTTTTCTTGCACTACTTTATAACAACTTGATTTACTGTTGGTTACGAACTTGCTTTTTATACGTATTTTTGCCTTAGTTTATAGATGTTTCGCTCTGAATTATGTAATGATTTTTCACAATCTCACCTATCTTTCAGATGATAAAAAGAAAAGCTTTACTATGGCCGAGAATGATTATCAATAGACTGTTAACTGGCTTGACTATGTTTTTACTAAATAATCAACTACTATTCTTCCGTTAAAACGATACAGTAATAATTATTGAGTATTTTATACCTTAAAACGATACTCTTTTATATTTTTGTCATTCCATCTTTCTCTGCTTTCGCAAATATTTGCTATTTTTGTCGTCAGTAATTAACAACAAAAACTAAGACTTTCAAGCTTATGAAAACAAACAATGTGCAAATAGAGCACAAACTCCCATCAGAGTGTACAACCATCATCGTCGGACAAGAACAGACCGCTGATGGTTCTATGATAGTAGCGCGTTCAGAAGACTGGGACGCTATGGAAGCTAAGAACTACGAGATATTCGAAGATACGGACAATGGTCCACGCAAGTTCGTTGCCAAAGATAGTCCTTTCCGTTGTGAACTTCCAGAGAAGGCTTTGGGCTATTCTGCCCTTTCTCCGTATAATCTCCACAGCCATTGGGGCAGTGCTGGTTTCAACACAGCAGGTGTCGGCATGAGTGCTACAGAAAGTATCTTCAGCAATGACGAGGTATTGAAACACGACCCATTGGTAGAGAATGGTGTGGCAGAAAACTCTGTCTTCAACATTACCCTACCTTACATCCACACTGCCCGTGAAGGTGTTGAGCGTTTGGGTATGCTCATTGAGAAGTATGGTATTGCTGAAGGCTTCGGTATCGGCTTTGTTGATAGCAAGGAAATATGGTATTTGGAGACAGCTTGCGGCCATCGTTGGTTAGCTTGCCGTATGCCAAAGGATCAGTACTTCGTAACAGGTAACCAGAGTCGTTTCCGCACCTACGATCCAAACGACAAGGAGAATTATCTTGCATCAGCCGACTTAATTGAGTTTGCAGAGAAGCATGGACTCTACAATCCTTCACAGGGTGCCTTCGATTTCCATGAGGCTTACGCACGTGATATCAAACTCGATACCACCTATAACTACCCACGTGTATGGGGATTGCAGCAGTTATTCTCTCCAGAAATCAAGAATGACGTAACAAAGAACACTTTCCCTGTCTTTGCTAAGGCTGCACATAAGGTCACACTGACCGAACTCCGCACCGCATTCCGCTTCCACTACGATAATACGGAGCATGATCCATATCTCAATAGCAATCCTAAGGAGCCTTACCGCCCAGTTTCTATCTTCCGTACCACACAAACCCACCTCCTGCAGGTACGCCCAGAACTGCCACAGGCTATCGGTTGTGTCAACTATGTTGCAATGGGAATGGCAGACCTCGGTGTGTTCCTCCCACTTTATCAGGGTATCACTTCCTATCCAGAGGCTTACACAAAGGGGAATGGTGAGTCAAGTGCTGACTC
>CAMUQM010000146.1 GCA_947095945.1 uncultured Prevotella sp. | reverse complement strand
AGATTTCGGGTGGTATGCAGAAGCGTGTTGCTATTGCAAGAGCCATCGTTATGAATCCGAAATATCTTTTCTGCGACGAGCCAAACTCTGGACTGGACCCAAAGACCTCACTGGTCATTGACGAACTGCTGACAAGCATCACACGTGAGTTCAATATGACAACCATCATCAACACCCACGATATGAACTCTGTGTTGGGTATTGGTGAGAATATCGTCTTCATTGCAGACGGTAGAAAAGAATGGCAAGGCGACAAAGACTCTGTCATCACCTCCAAAAACCAGAAGCTAAACGACCTCGTCTTTGCTTCTGAACTCTTTAAGAAAGTAAAGAACATAGAAAATAATGGTATGCTATAAGTAGCCTATCAACTCCCACTAAGTTATGAAGAAAAGTCTTCTTAGGACTTCTTCAATACCCCCAACTTAACAGAAAAGTCCTCCCGCTTATTTCTTTCAACCCATTTTAGGGTGAAACAAATAAGCGGGAGGACTTTTAGTTGTATCTTTTATTGCCCTTATAAGCCTTCGTCTTCATATTAAAAGATGCTCAACACCATTGGTGCTTACCAACAACACCATACGTGCTGGGCACCAACACAATAATTGAAGATGGTAAAGAGAGGTATAACTGGTAGCAATGTCTTATCGCATCATCCAAACACCTTGCTTCTTTAACATCGGCACAACAACCTGCTCTGTCGTCTTATCACCATAATGAAACAGCAGAAAAGCACTGGCTGTACTGTCTTTCTCTGAGAAAACAGACGAAACATAAGAAACGGAGTCTATTCCATTATGTTCTTTCTTCTGTTGTTCAACAAACTGACGGAGGTTCATCAAGAGTTGTTTTCGATAACCATCAGGCAACTTCTCCGAACGATTCTCACCTCCTAAGAAAGCATCATACTGACCTTTCAATAGTTGTTCGTAATAGAGTTTAGCTGCACGACCAGCCAACTCTCCTTGGTCTACCTCCGTCTTCTCACCACAAGCCATCAATAGGAATGGCAAAGCGAAAAGAAGGAAAAACATTATTCGCTTCATAAGCACATCTCCTGCAACTACTTCTGACGAATGAACACATTGATTGGACAGCCATGCAAATTCCAGTTTTCACGTATCTTGTTCTCCAAGAAACGGCGATACTGCTCCTTCACATACTGTGGCAGGTTCGCATAGAACACAAAAGAAGGAATCTGTGTGTTTGGAAGCTGTGAGCAATACTTAATCTTGATGTACTTACCCTTCACTGACTGTGGTGGTGTTGCCTCAATGATAGGGAGCATTACTTCGTTCAACTTCGTTGTACCGATGTGTATTGTACGATTCTGATATACCTCTTTCGCTGTTTCCAAAACCTTAAAGATACGCTGCTTTGTCAGTGCAGAAGCAAAGATAATCGGAAAGTCAACAAACGGAGCCATACGCTTACGGATAGCATTCTCAAAGGTATCGATAACCTTCTGATTCTTATCTTCAACCAAATCCCACTTATTCACAACAACAACAAGGCTCTTATTATTACGCTGAATAAGCTGGAAGATATTCATATCCTGCGACTCAATACCACGTGTTGCATCCAACATAAGAATACAAACATCTGAGTTTTCAATGCTTCGGATAGAACGCATAACGCTATAGAACTCCAAATCTTCACTCACCTTGTTCTTACGACGGATACCAGCAGTATCAACAAGATAGAAATCAAAACCAAACTTCGTATAGCGGGTATAGATACTATCGCGTGTCGTACCAGCAATCTCCGTCACAATATTACGGTCCTCACCAATGAAAGCATTGATAATACTTGACTTACCAGCGTTAGGACGACCTACAACGGCAAAGCGAGGGATGTCCATATCGACTGTTTCTTCTGGCACATCTTTCAAATTCTCAAGCAGAATATCAAGCAAATCACCTGTTCCACCACCTGTAGCAGCACTGATACAGATTGGTTCACCCAAACCAAGTTTATAGAACTCAGCTGCCTGATAATACTCACCGCTGTTGTCAACCTTATTAGCTACAAGGAGTACAGGAAGTTTTGTGCGACGAAGAATCAATGCTACATCCTCATCCCAGTCGGTAATACCCGTTTCGGTATCAACAACAAAGAGAACGAGGTCAGCCTCTTCAGTTGCCACAAGCACCTGCTTGCGGATTGCATCTTCAAAAATATCGTCTGATTTAACAACCCATCCACCAGTGTCAACAATAGAGAATTCACGTCCATTCCACTGACACTTACCATACTGACGGTCGCGTGTTGTACCAGCAGTATCGCTCACAATCGCATGACGTGTCTGAGTTAATCGATTGAAAAGTGTGGACTTACCTACGTTTGGGCGTCCCACAATAGCTACTAAATTTGCCATTAATATTGGTCTTTTCCCTCCTCATAATTCAGTTCTAAGACTATTAACCAACTATGAGAAGGCTCCGGATGTGGTCAGGCATCCGATGAATATTTGCCGAGGATGACCATTCCCCAGCCCTCGCATTGTGCGAGAGTGTACCCTACTAAGCAGTCAGGGCGAATTGTTTTCTTGTTATCATGGAAAGCCATAAGCCTTATTTGCCCAATGAGCCATATTAGCCCAATAAACCCAATAAGGCTAATAAAATCTCTCCCCAGCCTATCCCGTTAGGCTCTCCCCTCCTTCGGAGGGGCTGGGGGAGGTTTCCCCCTTACTCCGGACTATATCCGAAGTGTTTTAATTCTTTTTGCGAATTGCGCCAATCCTTATCCACCTTCACGAAAGTCTCAAGGAATATCTTCTTATCAAAAAACCGTTCAAGACTCTTGCGTGCTTCGGTAGACACCTTCTTGAGTGCCATACCCTGATGCCCGATAATGATTCCCTTCTGGCTGCTACGTTCCACGTAAATGACAGCATTGATATGAATCTGGCGGTCATCTTCTTTAAAACGTTCAACAACAACTTCTACAGAATAAGGGATTTCCTTATCATAATAGCGCAGTATCTTCTCACGGATAATCTCTGAAACAAAGAACTTTGCTGGTTTATCTGTCAACTGGTCCTTATCAAAGAATGCTGGACTCTCTGGCAATAGTTCGTGAACTCGCTTCAGAAGAATATCTGTCCCAAACTTATTCTTAGCCGAGATTGGAAGAATCTCTGCATTAGGCAATAGCCCATGCCACTTTGTCACGAGATTACCAAGTTTCTTCTGATCGCTTTCGTCAATCTTATTAATAAGAAGGATGACAGGGATAGACATCTTAGAAACTTTCTCTAAGAAGTCCATGTTCTTCTCCGGGTCTTCGACAACATCTGTCACATAAAGCAAGATATCAGCATCAGCCAGAGCTGATTCAGAGAACTGAAGCATCATCTCCTGCATCTTATAGTTTGGCTTCAGCACACCCGGTGTATCTGAAAAAACTATCTGTGAATCCTCTGTATTGACGATTCCCATAATACGATGGCGCGTTGTCTGTGCCTTAAAAGTGGCAATACTAAGTTTCTCACCAACGAGTTGATTCATCAGCGTACTCTTTCCGACATTCGGATTACCAACGATATTTACAAATCCTGCTTTATGCATATTATCTATCCACCCCTTTTTCCTCCCTAAAAGAGGAATGTTTGACAAGTTCTGTTATAATTATAAGAAGAGATACGAAAGTTAGCAAACAACTGCCTTATTGCTCTCCTAATTTCGTTAACAAAAAAACGCACCTATCTTATAAGAAAAGAAAGATGCGTTTTTGTGTATGATAACTTAGAGTCTTTATTTCTTAACTGCTACAGAGTCGCCGTCATAAGCCCACTTGAAATAAGAAGCTCCATTAACGAAACCTGCACCAAATCCAGTGAAAATAATATTATCACCCTTCTTCAGCTGTGATTCAAAGTCCCAAAGAACAAGTGGCATGCAAGCAGCACTGGTATTACCATAGCGCTGAATATTTACCAATACCTTCTCCATTGGGACACCAATACGTTTAGCAACAGCCTCTATAATGCGAAGATTTGCCTGATGACAAACCACATAATCAACATCATCTTGTGTCAAGCCATTGCGCTCCAAGAGTGTTGCACAATCATCGCCCATTGCTGTAACAGCATAACGGAAGACGGTGCGTCCCTCTTGGTAAGTGTAATGCAAACGATGATCAATTGTAAAACTTGAAGAAGGACATACAGAACCACCTGCCTTAATATGGAGGAATGGAAGTCCTTTACCGTCTGTGCGATGATAAGAATCAATCATACCAACGCCTTCCTCGGTTGTACCCTCTAACATCACAGCACCTGCACCATCACCGAAAAGTGGACAAGTTGCACGATCACGATAATCGGTAATTGCTGACATCTTATCAGCACCGATAACAATGATACGCTTGTGACGACCACTTTGGATCATATTGCAGGCAACATCGAGTGCATACATGAATCCACAACATGCAGCAGCTAAGTCAAATGCGAAAGCATTCTTCAATCCCAGCTTTCCTAATACGATAGAAGCTGTTGAAGGATGCGGATAGTCAGGGGTCGTTGTAGCAACAACAACAGCATCAATACTGTCTGGATCAGCACCTGTCTTTGTCATCAGGAGCTTTGCTGCCTTGCGGGCCATATAGGATGTACCGAGACCCTCTTCTGTGAGAATTCGACGCTCCTTGATACCTGTACGAGTAGTAATCCACTCGTCATTGGTATCAACCATGCGAGACAATTCCTCGTTATTGAGGACATAGTCAGGCACGTAACCTGCGACACCTGTTATAATCGCATTGATATTACTCATGCTTATTCAGCTGTTTCCTTTACGACAGCAACCTTACCACGATAGTAACCACAAGTTGGGCAAACTGTGTGATAAACATAGTAAGCACTACAGTTAGGGCATAATGCCAATGTAGGAGCTACTGCCTTATCGTGAGTTCTTCTCTTGAGTGTACGAGTCTTTGACTGTCTTCTTTTTGGATGTGCCATAATTCTTTAAACGTTTAATATTTTATTTTTTTAATTTTAATAGAGCTTCCCAGCGCGGATCCATTCCCTGCTCGTCTTCCTCACCGCTTCGGGCGGCAGAATACTCCTCAAGAGCTCGTACCATAGCAGGGTTGCATTTTCCAGGTGCATGCACATGCTTGATAGGGATTGCGAGAGCTATGAATTCGTAGAGGTACCATGTAACATCGAGTATTCCTTCGTCCTCGGCCACCGTCACAAGGTC
>CAMUQM010000145.1 GCA_947095945.1 uncultured Prevotella sp. | reverse complement strand
TTTATCATTACTCTTTATCAACTTTACTTCATCACCATTTTGGTTGGCAAATTTCAGTAGGTGTGCCGCCTGCTTTTCTATTTTATAGCCATGAATGTTTTGACCTTGCAAATAGATTGTATCTTGATAAATCCAGAAGCGTACGGGCATACTGGCTGAATCAGGGTAGAAAATACTGTCTCCCTTAACCAACATGGCAGGATCACTGTTCTCACCATTGGTCCATAAACCCTGTAACATCTCTTTTGCTTGCCTATCTTCGTGTTGCTGTTGAAAATCAGTTCCACGATTCTTGCAAGCCGTTAATAGAACCAGTAATGTTAATATGCAGATAAGTAAATTCTGTTTCATCTTTACTGATACATCGTCAAACGCTTTAATTGTGCGTTCGTTAATGAATGTGTTATGCCAAACGCTGTTTCAAAGTGTCTGGTCTTGTAAAAAATATTGTGTCTATTTAAATACTTTTGCATCTTTCAAAGATAATCCCTTGTTAAGGTCTTTGTCTGAAAGTATGACATCCTTTGCATTGATAGGCCATTCAATACCTACTGTCTCATCGTTCCAACGGAGGCTCGCTTCTGTCTGTGGAGAATAGACATTGTCCACCTTGTATGTGAAGATAGCTTCGTCTGAAAGTACGAGGAAGCCATGTGCAAAGCCACGTGGGACAAAGAACTGACGTTTGTTGTCTTCAGACAGTTCTACCATAACATACTTGCCGAATGTAGGCGAACTCTTACGAAGATCAACAGCTACATCAACTACCTTACCCTTGATGACACGCACTAACTTAGCCTGTGCAGTATCGCCCTCTTGGTAATGCAGTCCGCGCAGAACGCCATAGCTTGATTTAGACTCGTTGTCTTGTATGAAATCAACATGATAACCAATGTGTTTGTCGAATTCTGCCTGCTTGAAAGACTCGAAGAAATAACCTCTTTCGTCATTAAACACCTTAGCTTCTATAATCCAAACACCATCAATTTCTGTCTTAATAAACTCCATAGCTTTATTTTTAGTTCTTAATGCAAAGATAAGTAATTTTATCGATTATCGGAAGAATTATTCCCTTTTTCGTGATTCAAATAAGAATTTAACGTTGGTGGACTTGCCACTTCCAAATAAATTATTTAATTTTGCAAACGTGATAAAACTCGACCGACATATAGAAATCCTTCTGTTGGAGAATGACTGTGTCATTGTCCCGGGTTTAGGTGGCTTTGTTGCCCATCATGTTTCAGCAAGATATGATGAGCAGGATAGCTTATTCCTGCCACCTTATCGTACGCTTGGCTTTAATGCACAGCTTAGAATGAACGACTCTTTGTTGGTTCAATCTTATGTAGATGCCTACGATTTAAGCTATCCTGAAGCTTTGCGACAGATAGAGACTGAGGTTGATGAGATTTATCAAAGATTAGATGAAGAAGGATTATTTGAGTTGAATGATCTTGGAAGTCTTTCAAGAAATAGTGATGGTAATTTAGAGTTCGAGCCTTTTGAAAGTGGAATTTTAACGCCATTATATTATGGTTTGAGTAGCTTTAACTTCACTAAGTTTGTTGCGGAAAAGAAGTCTGCACCTAATATGATAGGGGTTAAGACACAAAAACAGGGTGTTGTTTATGTTGATGACTCCGATACCGCAAATAAACGTCTTAGCATTAGCATGCGTGCAGTGCGTAATGTTGCAGCTGCAGCGGTCTTCCTTACTGCAGTCTTTCTTGTCGCTTTCCCTGATTCAAGCCGAAAGGATGTAAGCGATAAGCAGCAAATAAAGAGTGGAGTACTTTACAATATCTTCGATTCTGACGATACGTCAAATGCATCTAAGCATCTTAATACATTAACACCTAAGAATCAGGTGTCTGGTGTAAAGATTCAGCAGACAACTCCTACTATTTCTTCTCATTATTGGGCAATCGTTATGGCAAGTCACGTAACAGAAAGCAATGCACGTGCCTTTGTTCATCAATTGCAGAAGAGTGGACTTACTGATGCACGTGTCTATGAGGGTGCTGAAAGCATAAAGGTTCTATATGGCTATTTTTCAAGTCAGAAGGAAGCTTATGCAAAGATGAAGGTCATTAATAATACTACGGAGTTTAAGGAAGCTTGGGTTATTGAGATAGGAAAGTAAGGTAACTTCCAATGCTTCCAAAGGAGAGGGAGTAGATTCTTTTCTTGCACATAGAATCCACACAATAATGTTTTAAGAGAAGGCTTTTCATTACTTATTTATGTTTAGCCTTGTTTGTTTCTCTATGAGAGCCTCTTTTTCCTCTTCGGAGGTGAGGGGCATTTTTATTAAAATTACTTTTATTATATGAAGCGCGTAAGATGTCCGAAGTGTGATAACTTTATTACCTTTGACGAAACAAAATATAAGTCAGGACAACGTCTTGTTTTCCAGTGTCCTCAGTGTAGTAAGGAGTTTGGAATCCGTATAGGTGTTTCAAAACTTCGTAAAACACAAAAAGAAGAAAACGATGCTCCAATAGGTGAAGCTTCAGAAAACAAGTATGGTTCTCTACATGTGATTGAGAATGTTTTCCATTTCCGTCAGGTAATCCCTTTGCAGATGGGTGAGAATGTTATAGGCCGTTATATGAAGGGAAATCCAATCAACTGTCCGATAGAGACGGTTGACCCAAGTGTTGATATGACCCATTGTTCTATTACTGTCAGCAAGGACAAACAAGGAAAGTTGCAATATGTTTTGCGTGATGGTCCATCTTATACAGGTACGTTTGTAGACAATGTAATTCTCGGCGATCGTGAGCGTCGTGTGATAGAAGGTGGTACGCTTTTTACGATAGGTGCAACAAGTATTATTCTTCATACTCCAGATGAAGAATGATGCTTGAAAATGTTTTACAACAAAGCGAGTTATTCGCTCTTAAAAACCTTAAAAAATACATCTTTTTGTTGACTTTGTAATCATTTGGAAATCAGTTAGTTGCTGAATTGTGCAAGAAAAGGTGCTTTGTTCGGGTTCAAAAGGGCGTTAGTAACGTCTCAAAAGGGCATCTTTTAGAAGCCAATTGGTGCTTAATTCGAATGCAATTAAGCATCAATAAAGAATGAGGATGTGAATTTTTATTACAAAATACTCTAAGGTGGGAGTGTTTACAAAATAGTAAAGCCAGCTTTTACTGATGTGTAAAAGCTGGCTTTACTATTTTTACCAGTGGAGTTACTTACCTGTCATAACACCTTCTATGTATAGACGAGTCATTTCTACTTTTCCATTTGTACGTACGGTAATGCTCTTTTTGAAGTGCCCGGGGAACTTGCCTGTTCCGTTATACGTCACATCAATCGTACCTTTTTGACCGGGAGCAATCGGTTTCTTATCATAGCTTGGTATTGTACAACCACAACTTGCAACAATCTGGTTAATCACCAATGGAGCCTTACCAACATTAGTGAAAGTGAACGTTGTCTTGTGCACTGGATTGTCGTCAGAGAAAGTGCCGAAGTCATAAGTAACTTTATCAAATTTAATTTCTGCCTGATTCTGTGCTACTGCAAATGTCAATCCGAAGACTAACATCAGTGTCATTAATAAGAACTTTTTCATGTCGTCTTTATTTAATTTGTATTTATTAAGTTCGATGCAAAAGTAATGAGAAAGTTTATAGTTTCGCTAAAAATTCACAATAATTAAGGAGATATTGTTATTTTAACTCCTTTTTGCCTCTTGTCTTAACAATAAAACCTGCAGAAGTTTCTTTATATTTTAATAAGGTGTTTCCATTTTTAATATAAAGTTTGTACCTTTGCAGGAGATTATTTTATCCTAACAATTTGGAAAGGGATATTCCTTTTTGTTAATTGCAGAAGTGAAATATAACAAACATATAATAAGGTATGTATAGAACAAATACTTGTGGAGAGCTGCGCCTTTCGGATGCAGGCAAGGAAGTAACCCTCGCTGGATGGGTACAGCGCGCACGCAAAATGGGAGGTATGACTTTTGTTGATCTTCGTGACCGCTACGGTATTACCCAGTTAGTTTTCAATGAGGCCGACAATGCAGATCTTTGTGGTGAAGCTAACAAGTTAGGGCGTGAATATTGCATCCAAGTTAAGGGTATTGTCAATGAGCGTCAGAGTAAGAATAGCAAGAATCCAACAGGCGATATTGAGATTATTGTCAAGGAATTGAATGTGCTCAGCAGTTCTGAAACTCCTCCTTTCACAATCGAAGATAACACGGACGGTGGCGATGACCTCCGTATGAAATATCGTTATTTAGACCTTCGTCGTGAGGCTGTGCGTAAGAATATGGAATTGCGTCACCGTATGACGATTCTTATTCGTAACTTCCTCGATTCTGCGCAGTTTATGGAGGTTGAGACTCCTATCCTTATCGGGTCTACACCAGAGGGTGCACGCGACTTCGTTGTGCCTTCACGTATGAATCCGGGTCAGTTCTATGCACTTCCACAGAGTCCACAGACACTGAAGCAGCTATTGATGGTTGCAGGCTTCGACCGTTACTTCCAGATTGCAAAGTGTTTCCGTGATGAAGACTTGCGTGCTGACCGTCAGCCAGAGTTTACACAGATAGATTGTGAGATGTCATTTGTTGATCAAGATGATGTTATCAATCTGTTTGAGGAAATGGCACGTCATCTCTTCCGTGAGATTCGCGGTGTAGAGCTTCCAAAGTTGGAACAGATGAAGTGGCACGATGCTATGAAGCGTTTTGGTTCTGATAAGCCAGACTTGCGTTTTGGTATGGAGTTTGTCGAGCTGATGGACGATTTGAAGGGTACAGGTTCTTTCTCTGTATTTGATGAGGCTACTTATATTGGAGGTATTGTTGTTCCCGGTTGTGCTGAATATAGCCGTAAACAACTCAATGAATTGACAGACTTTGTGAAGCGTCCACAGGTAGGTGCTCAGGGACTTGTATTTATCAAGTACAATGCAGATGGTACTGTTAGGAGTTCTATTGATAAGTTCTATACAGAGGAGCAGTTGCTGAAGGTTAAGGAAACAACAGGTGCTAAGGATGGCGACCTTGTATTGATTCTTTCGGGTGACAATGTTAGAAAGACTCGCGTTCAGCTTTGTTCTCTACGTCTTGAGATGGGCGACCGTTTAGGACTTCGTGATAAGAATGTATTTAAGTGTCTTTGGATTGTTGACTTCCCATTGTTTGAGTGGAGTGATGAAGAGCAGCGCTTGATGGCAACTCACCATCCATTTACAATGCCAAATCCTGATGATATTCATTTGTTGGATGAGCATCCAGAGCAGGT